>JAFXDL010000198.1 GCA_017516265.1 Bacteroidaceae bacterium | reverse complement strand
TCTTGCTGCTGTCAGTGCTTCCTGGTCATAGAGGGTGTTTCCGCTTTCGTCAGTGCCTGTGCCCAGCAAAGCTAGTTTGCCTGCCTCTATGGCTGTGTTCAGGGCTGTGGCGGCAGAAGTCTGTATGCCCTTGTCCAATAGAATGTCACCTTGGAGAATCATGTTCTGCAGTTCCTGGACGTGGTCGGCTATTGAAATACCTCCTGTGTATTGGAGGGTAAAGTTGTCAATGCACAGGTAGTTGCCTGTCGCATTTTCGGCAATCAGTCCGATTTCGACATTTTGTGTGGCATCAAGAACAGAGAATGATACGGAGTATTGTTTCATATCATTAATGGGAGTCTTTGCCAGTCCGGCAAACAGATAGGCTCCTGTTTGGGCTAATCCTTGATTGGTGGTGCTTTCGCTTCCAGTCTGTTGGATATGCAGGGCTTTAGCTGTGAGGGTGTAATTCCCCTGTGGCAACTTCTTCAAAGTCTGTTTCACGGATGCATCTGCAATCTTTTGCCCGATGCTTACCCATGTCTCGACGTAGTATGAACCATGCTTGATGGAGAACACGGAGTTACCTTGGGTATTCATATTGTTCACTGTCCATCCCGTGAGACCGTTGGTCTCGAAAGACGGGTTTTGGATGCGGCTGGTCTGGTCAGCTTGCATTGTTTCTGTCGTGGATGTGTCAGTTTGGGCTACAGTCTGTAAGGCAATAACCATCATGAGCATGGTAGCAATGCTTGTTCGGGAGATAAAATGTGTCATGATATTCGGTAAGTTTTGTTTGGGTTAGTTACAAATTCTGTTTGATTAATCCTTCCATCGGTGTACGTGATATTCTTCCGATGGTAAGGTTGAGTGATTGTGCCGCTTCGGTCAGTTCTTCGCTGAAGTAATGTGCGATGGATCCTACGAAATGTATAGGCAGAGTGGTGTCGTAGGCGAGGACGTTACGGCGGAAGAATCGGGTGAACTCCTCCACTAGTAGCTGATGGATGGATGGCTCGGTACGGAACTTGTGCAAGAAGGGGGTTAATGAAGCTAAAAAACGGTTGGCCAATGGCTTCCGGTATATTTGTTCAATGATGTCATTCTGAGTGAAGTGGTATTCCTCGAAGAATGCATCACATAGACTTTTGGGGAGTTGTCCTTTGAGCCAGTCGCTCACCAGTGTGCGTCCCAAAGAGGCTCCGCTTCCTTCGTCTCCAAGGATATAGCCTAGTGAAGGGGTATTGCTTACGATATGTGTTCCGTCAAATTCGCATGAGTTGGAGCCCGTCCCCAAGATGCAGGCAATGCCTGCTTCGCCTTGGCACAAGGCTTGGGCTGCTCCTACAAGGTCTGAGTCAATCTTGACTTCTTGTAGGCGGCAGTGAAGGAGAACTGTTTGCAATGCATTTGATACCACAGACTGCATTTTCGGAGAGTGGCATCCCGCTCCGTAGAAATGAATCCTTCCGATACTTTCTGCGTCAGTCAGTTGGGAGGCCATTTCACGAATGATGCTTTCAAGAGCTTCACTTGATTGGTGGACCGGATTGATGCCTTGAGTCTGTATGCATTGCAGCACTTCACTCTGATGGCATACGCACCAGTCTGTTTTGGTAGAGCCACTATCGGCAATGAGTGTATTCATGAATGATGGGACAATGTTTGAAATTCAAGGTTTAAAGTTTAAAGTTCAAGGTTTAAAGTTCAAGGTTCATATGTTTGAACCTTGAACTTTGACTCTCAAATATTAGAGATTTTCCAATTGGCGTACTGTGGCCATGATGCCATCTACTTTGCCTAGTGCCAACATGCGGCCGTGGAAGGAGTATCCGGCATTGTAGCCTTTGTCCTCATCGCCCAACATGGTGGGGCCGTGATCGACACGCATGGGCAAATTGGGATTTTCGCGCTCGAATATGCGTACTAGTTCGATGACGTTGGCACGTCCGCCCAGGTGGTCTGCTTCTTGGAAGTAACTGTTGTCGGGAGCCACTTCGGTGCTACGCAAGTGTACGAAGTGTGTACGTTTGGCAAATTCGCGGGCTAAGGCAGGAACATCATTCTGTAGTCCTGCACTGAGTGAACCGGCGCAGAAAGTGAGTCCGTTGTGCGGGTTATCTACGGCATTGAGGAACCAACGGATATCTTCGGCACATGTGACGATGCGTGGAAGTCCGAGTATCTGCATGGGAGGATCATCAGGGTGTACGCACATGTTGATGTCGTATTCATCGCATACGGGCATGATGGCTGCCAGGAAGTAGCGCATGTTTTCGCGCAATGTATCCTTGTCGATTCCCTCATAGAGAGCCAGTAGTTTGCGGAAGAGAACTACCGGTTCACGGTCATTCTCTGTGATGTTTCCATTGACGAATCCCTGTGTCTTGACGATAATGGTGTCAATCAATTTGGCATCATCTTCAGGTGTCATCTGTTTGGCCATTTCCGTTACGGCTGCCATTTCGGCTTCGGTGTAGTCCTTTTCTGCTCCTGCACGTTTCAGAATACAGCAGTCGAAATAGGCAAAGGTCTTGCGGTCAAAGTAGAGCGATGTCGTACCGTTGGGGTAGGGATGTGCCAAATCTGTGCGCGCCCAGTCCAATACGGGCATGAAGTTGTAGCAGATAGTCTTGATACCGGCCTTGCCCAAATTGGCCAGACTGATTTTGTAGTTCTCTATCAGTCGTTCGCGTTCGGGACCTGCATATTTGATAGCTTCGCATACGGGCAGACTTTCAACTACTGACCAACGGAGACCGTGAGATTCAATATACTGTTTCAGATCAAGGATGGCTTCAAGAGTCCATACCTCTCCGTTAGGAATTTCGTGAAGGGCTGTGACGATGCCTTCCACTCCGATTTGTCTGAGCATAGAAAGGGTTATTTTGTCTTTCTTGCCGAACCATCTCCATGTTTTTTCCATAATTATATTTATTATATTGTAAATGTTACATTATTCTTGTTGCAAAGGTAGTGAATTGGATGTTATTGGACAAGGTATATATTCGCTTTTTTTTAGAATAAAGGCCCTTTTATGCTGAAAATGCAGGTAAAACTCTCTTTTTCTTTGTTTATTTCTCTTTTTTTAGCTTCCTTTGTAGCGTAATTAACCAAGTTGCCTTTTTGGAAAATGAAAATAAAGAGTTTATTTATCCTGTTTCTGTTAGTTTCGTCTGTATTGGATGCCAAAGAGTATATGTTTCGACACATTGAAGCCGATGAAGGTTTGTCGAATAGTCAGGTGAATACAATATTACAGGATTCGCGTGGGTTTATGTGGTTTGGTACCTCTTCGGGACTGAACCGCTATGATGGGTATCAGATGAAGGTTTATCGTAGCAGCCGGCAGGATGTCCGTTCGTTGCCTGACAGTTATATCCGGGATATCCGGGAGGATGCCGAAGGGAATTTGTGGGTGTTGACCTCTGTAGGGTATGCTCTTTACAATCCTTTGACTGATGATTTTGACCGTGATATCCGTCAGCATATCTTCCAATATGGTTTGGCGGAAGAACCGACTTCTGTCTTTATTGATAAAAAAGGGGATTATTGGTTCTATGTGGCAGGAAAAGGTTGCTATTGGTATAATGTTGCTCAGAAACTGCTGTTCCCTTTTGAACAGAGTGATAAGGTGGGGATGATGCCTTTAGGCAACATTATGCATATTACTGAGTGTAAAGAAGGAACCCTGTTTGTCTATGACAGTGGTTTGCTGGTTTGTGTCAATGGAGATATGCGTCGCATTGTGTGGATGAATGATTATATTCCGGCCAAGACAGCTCCGCGCAAGCATGAATACAAGGCTTTCGTAGATAAGAATGAAAATGTGTGGGTCTATGGTATCCCGGGTGTACGTATATATAATAAGGAACAAAACAAGTGGATTCCTTCCATGTCTGCGTTGGCAGAACAATGGGGATTGCCCAAAGATCCGTTGGTTGACAATGGTGTGATGGGGATGGGACAGGATGTTGATGGGGTGCTTTGGATAGCAACCCGTCATCATGGATTGTTGATTGCAGATCCTCGGACAAAGACTATGACATGGGAACGTGCAGACAAAAGTGACATGCGTTCGTTGAAACACAATTCTCTGCGCACTTTATACGTTAACCCCGATAAGGATATGGTGTGGGTTGGAGCCGCTAAAAGTGGTTTGGCCTATTATTCGGGAAGTACATTCAAGTTCTATACCGATTTGCAGGTCGATGTTACAGCCATAGCGCCTTGTGGAAACGATGCTTATTGGGTGGGGACAACGAATAAAGGTATCGGATATTATCGGACGGATACAGGTGAGATGACTTATTTGAAAACCTCTGTAGATTTGTCCAAACATGAAATCTTTACACTGCATGTCGGTCGTGAAGGCTCCTTGTGGGCGGCTACCAATAAAGGTCTGATATTCCGAATTCAGCAAGAAGGAAAGACGCTTACAAAGTATCAGATAGTGACAGTTGACCCCCATCCCGTACCTGCTTCTAATGTGATTACCGATTTGTTGGAAGATGACAGAGGAAACCTTTGGATAGCGACATTGGGTGTGGGGTTGCAACGTTTGGATCCCCGTACGGGTAAAATAGCTGTCTATACAGCAGAGAAGCATAAATTGCCTTCAAACAGAGTGAACTCATTGGAATTGAACCGGAAACGAAACCTGCTAATGGGTACGACACAGGGAGTTGCCGTGTTGGATTTGGATAAGAATGTGGTTTCGTCATATACCGGAACCCGTGGTGGAAATACTTCTTATACCAGTTTGTATGTAAATCATGTCATAGAGGACCATCGAGGGTTGTGGTGGATTGCTACTCGTGAGGGTGTGAACATTTATGATATGCAAAACGACCGTTTGGATGTTATCGGCGCGGCAGAGGGATTGCGCAATGCCGTTGTGCTAGGGGTTGCATCTTGTGGGAACGAGTCTGTTTGGGTAACCACCGCTGGAGGTATATGTCATATTGTCGTGGAGAAGAATGATACAGATACCCGACACCTGTATAGTGTGTATAATTATACAGAACATGATGGTCTACAAGGATATGAGTTTAACCAACGTGCTATTTGGATAACTCCACAGGGAGAAGTGGCTGTTGGTGGCATTCATGGTTTGAATGTATTCAATCCTTCAGAAATTGTCTATAACAAAAAACTCCCAAAAGTAATCTTCTCAGGATTGCGGGTGCATGACCGTGAAGTGGCCGTTGGTGAAGAGGTTGAGGGTTCCGTCATAATGAAAAATGCTTTGGCTGATTCTCGCCATATAGAGCTGACACGTAAGCATGAAGCATTTACGGTGATGTTTGGCTCAGATGATTTCAGTATGCCGGAGAAAACTCGTTTCAAATATAAGCTTGAAGGGTTCAATGAGGAATGGGTGGATTGCACTCCTTTGCAGAATGGAGTGACATTTACCAATTTGAGCCCTGGCCAATATGTGTTGAAAGTCAAGGCCGTTAATGGTGACGGATATAGCGGAAATGAGATATCGCAGTTGAATATCACGGTAAAAGCTCCGATTTGGGCCTCTTTTTGGGCGATAATCATTTACGTTGTGCTTTTGTTGGCGTTGTTTATGCTCTTTATGAAAGTATGGAAACGCAGAGAAAGTCTTCGCATAAAACGTCAATTGTTGGCAGACGATTCTTTATTTGTAGCCGCTGCATCGGAAACTGTTGAGCAGGAAGAAAGTGAAGCTGAGCAGCACATTGTGGCTGATGTTGTAGAACCGGTAGAAACATTGCCGTTAGTGGTTGCAATAGATGAGAACCCCGAATATCTGACATATATCAATGACAGTCTCAAAGGACATTTCCGTTTGCAGCCTTTCAGTGAAGCTGAATCGGCGTGGGGCTTTATAATGTCTCAACGGCCCGATGTTGTCGTGCTGAGTGTCTCTTCTATCGAGTCTGATGTTTATTTCATCTGTCACCGTATCAAGGCTGAAGCTTCTTTGGCCGATATACCAGTCATGCTATTGATTACCAGTCAAGTGAAGGACGAATTGGAAGCTTTTGGAGCTGATGATGTATGTTTGGTGAAACCGGTTACAAAGGAAGTCCTGCAGAAACGTCTGCAAATATTGTTGGGCGGTGATGATGTTCAGGAAGTTGAGGCTTTGATGGAACGGTCTTGCGAACAGGCTCTCAGTGGTGAGGATTTGTTGTTGGCCAATGCAACCCGTTATGTTGAGGAGAATATTTCGAGACCAGACCTTTCTGTAGAGGAGATGGCCCGTCATTTGGGTATGAGTCGTGCTCATTTCTATAAACGCTTGATGGCTGCTTGTGGAAAAACCCCCATTGAATTTATCCGCTCTGTCAGGTTGAAGCGTGCGGCAGAATTACTGAAAGACCCTCGCTACAATGTTTCTGAGGTGGCTTATCAGGTAGGTTTCAATAACCCCAAGTATTTCACAAAGTACTTTTCGGAAGCCTACGGTATAGTTCCTTCTCTGTATCAGAATATGAGTGACTGATTACAAAAAAAGAGAATAGGAATACAGACAACAAGTGACGAGCTATGAGTTCAGCGCGTATGGCGCACGTATCTCATAGCTCGTCACTTGTTTCTTTGCTAATAACTAATCACTAGTAGCTAGTAACTAGTAGCTATTACAATTCCGCCTTGATGGCATCAATCATTTCCTGATATTCCTGATCGGTAAGATATACTTTTCCAGGGTTCATTTGGAAGGTACCTCCATAGTCGGGGCCATCTACATATTTAGGTGCTAAGTGGAAGTGCAGATGAGACAGTTTGTCACTGTAGGCACCATAGTTGATTTTCTCAGGATGGAATACTTTGTCCATAGCGCGGGTCACGCGTACCACGTCAGCCATGAAGGCATTGCGTTCTTCGTCACTCAACTCGAACAAGTCGTTGACATGATCTTTGTATGCCACCAGACAGCGGCCGTGGTAAGTCTGTTCCTTGAAAAGGAATACACGTGATACGCTCAGTTGGGCGATTTCAATCATCAGATTGTGAAGAGTCTCATTGTTGGTGCAATAGAGACATTCTTTCGGATCACTTTTCATGTTGTTTTTTTGTTTTAGGGTTATAAAATATTAGCTGGTTGTTCGCTTTCTTTTCTCAGCCATGCAATTTCTTCAGCCCACAGGCTTTCATCTGGAGTTTCCAGTATGATGGGGATGTTGTCAAATCGTGGGTCGCGCATCATCCGGCTGAAGAAGTTCTTGTCAATAAGTCCTTTCCCTAAACTGTCATGGCGGTCCACGTGGCTGGCCAGTGGCTTCTTGCTGTCATTCAGATGTATGCCTTTCAAAAAACTTAGTCCTACCACCTCATCCAGTTCCCTCCATACTTTGTCATATTCTTCCACCAAGTTGTATCCTGCAGTGAAGGTATGGCAGGTATCTATGCAGAAGCCCACACGGCTTTTGTCTTCTACACGGTCGATGATGTGTCGTAGGTGGTAGAAACTGAATCCCATGTTGCTTCCTTGTCCGGCAGTGTTTTCAATGACGGCTGTCACTCCTTGGGTCTGGTCTAATGTGATGTTGATGCTTTCGGCTATGCGATCCAGGCAGGCTTCGGGTGAAATCTTGTTCAGATGGCTGCCAGGATGGAAGTTCAGCAATTTCAGCCCCAATTGTTCACATCGTTGCATCTCGTCCAAGAATGCAGTGCGTGATTTGGTCAGTCCTTCCTCTTCGGGGTGTCCCAGATTGATTAAGTAACTGTCATGGGGCAGAATATGCTCTGCCTTCAGGTTATACTCTTCGCATCGTTCCTTGAAGAGTCGGATACTTTTCTCTGTCAATGGAGGGCTCACCCATTGGCGTTGGTTTTTAGTAAACAGGGCAAAGGCGTTGGCGCCTATGTTGTGGGCGTTCAAGGGTGCGTTTTCCACTCCACCTGATGAACTGACATGTGCTCCTATGTATTTCATATAGAATTCGTTTTTTTTATGATATGCAAATATAGTATATTTTGTTATACCAGTGTCAAGTAGGGAACAAATATTAACAGAATTTCAAATTCTTGTCTTAAACCTTTTCTTTTTTGCCGTGTCATAATATCAGTTTTGAATTATATTAATTTAATAATGTAGATTATGAAAAAGATTGGATTGATTCTGTTTGCCCTCATGCTGATGTCAGTAGGGGCTGTAGCCCAGCAAAATGCTGGAGGTCGTGAACGTCGTGCTCCTCGTATGGATAAAGCTACGATGGTAAAACGTATGACGGACAATCAGGTGAAACGCCTGAAGCTGACAAAAGAGCAGACCGAACAGATGAATGTGTTGAACGAAGCTTATGTTACAGAGATGATGGCGCAAGGACCTCAGCGTAACGATTCTATTCCTCGTCGTGAAATGAGCCGTGAGGAACGTGACGCTCAGCGTAAAGCCCGTGAAGCTCGTATGAACGAGATGCGCAACAACTATGTGACATTGGCTAAGGCCATTCTTACTCCTGAACAGTTCAAAGAGTTTGAGAAGATGCAGAAGGAGCGTCCTCAAGGTCGTCAAGGTGGTCAGCGTGGCCAACGTGGAGGCCAGCGTGGCGGTGGTGGCTTTGACAGACCCTCTAGAGGCGGTGGTGGCTTCTGATGCTTCCGTGATATTGAAAAAATGCTGAATCGTTTGTCGGTTCAGCATTTTTTTTGTTCCTTTGCCCCCGATTGAATCGAATGATAAATTTGTGCAATGAAAAAAAGTAATCTTATATGGCCTTTCTTGGGGGTGGCACTCCTGTTTTCATGCCAATCCAAGGAGAACAAAGAACAGAAGTTTGAAGAACGGGCATTCCAATTGACCGTAGATTCAGAGACAGGCATCTATCGGATGCAATCTTCAGATGCGCAGGGCAATGAAGTGATTGCTGGTGCAGAGTATCACTATTCTATCCAACGTGCACCGTCTGACGAGTTGCCTCGTGTGAAAGATGCAGAAGGCAATCTCTTTGTAGATAATGTCATAGATGTGAAGATCAGTCGTAATGGGAAATCCCTTTTTGCAAAACGTTTCACCAAGAAGGATTTTGCGTCGTTGGTAGAATCCTCTTTCTTGTCAAAGGCGATACTGGAAGGACTTGTGTTTGATAAGGTTGTGGATGGACGTTTGCGCTTTGCGGCCAGTGTCTGCCAGCCTCAGACTGATATTTTCATCCCTTTGAGTCTGACCGTTTCTTCCGATGGTCAATTGCGGATAGAAAAAGGCAGTGTCCTCGATGAGGAAATTCCTGGAGGGGAAAGTTCAGAATAAATCACCTTCATTCTCCACTGTGCCTGCATGTCATCCATCTCTCCTTATGGGGATGAGGCGCTCCAGCGCATCGTTGCCGAACTTTTTTGTCTGTCATCTGTTTATGCTGTTGTGTTTAATATAAAAAGCAAGAGTAATGATGAAAAAGTTATGGACAATGTTTGCCTGCATGTTACTGATGGTGTCAGTGGCGTGTGCTCGTGATAAAGTGACGCAGGATGCTTCGCAATTGCCTGTGGAGGCTCGTGAAATGATTAAACGGCATTTCCCGAATGCTACTATTTCTTACCTGAGTGTGGACAACAACGTGTTTGTCATTAAAGGGTATGATGTACGCCTGTCCAATGGGACAGAATTGGAGTTTGACAACAAAGGGCAATGGACTGATGTGGAGTGTAAGCCCCATGCAGTGCCTGCAAGCCTTATTCCTGCTGCTATCCAAAAATATTTGGGGCAATATCATCGTGACCAGCGTGTAGTGGAGATCAAGCACAAGCGTCGGGGGTATGAAGTGAAATTGGCTAATGGCTTGGAGGTGGAGTTTGACAATCAAGGGAACTTCCGCCGATTGGATGATTGAATGTCTTAGACGTTGATCGTCTTTAGTTCAAGGTTCAAAGTTCAAGGTTCAAAAACGAACTTTCTTTGAACTTTGAACCTACTTTGAACCTTAAACCTTGAACCAAGTTTCACTCTATCTCCACCACCGTGATGCCGGCTCCACCGAATTGCACATGCTCATCGTGGAAGTGGGCTATGCCAGGGACTCCAGACAGATAGTCGCGGATGAGGGTACGCAAGATGCCGTTGCCTGTGCCATGCAGGATTCGTACGCGGCTCATGCCTAACAAGATGGCATCGTCCACAAAGTAGGTGACAGCTTGCAGTGCTTCGTCGCCACGCATTCCGCGTACGTCAATGTCCTGTTTGAAGTTCAGCTTCTTTTCATAGACCTCATCCTGTGTCTGTTTGCTTACGAAGGTAACGGCTTTGGGTGTGCTCTCCTTGGGTGCACTGGCTATTTCCAGACGATCCACTTTGACTGTAGATTTCAGCATGCCGAAGATGACCGTGGCATTCTTTCCGTTCACCTCCACCACTTGTCCTGTAGAGGTCTGTCCCTTCAATTTCACGTAAGTTCCAGCCGTGATGCTTGGTGCTTTGGGCTTTTCTGTTGGCTGGGTCGTCGGTTCTGTGGCCGGTTTGTTTTTCTTTTCCTTCTTGCGGTTCTGCTTCTCGCGCAGTTTCTCCATTTTGCGGCTGATGGCAGCTTCCCGTTCGGCCTTTTCCCTTTCCTGCAAAGTTTGTTTGAAGTCTGCCAATTCCTGTCGGGCTTGTCGGGTACGTTCCTTCTCTGCCTGATTCTCCTTGATGGTGCGGATGGTGTTCTCTATCTTGGCGTTTGATTCCTGTAGCAGTTGCTCGGCCTGCTCCTTGGCTGTGCGCAGAATGGACTTGCGGTTCTTGTTCAGTTCTTCCAGTTCCGTTTCGTAGCGGTTGATGGTCTCCTCCATCTTCTTCTCCTGTTGGCGGATGTTCTGTCGCTTGGTCTCCCAGTATCGCTTGTCGCGTACGATGTCCTGCAGATACTTGTCGCTCTGGATATATTCACTTCCCACAATCTCCGATGCATCGGCAATCACCTCTTCGGGCAGACCAATCTTGCGGGCTATCTCTACGGCAAACGAACTGCCTGGATTGCCAATCTGCAACTGAAAGAGAGCCTGCATCTGATGGCGGTCATAGAGCATGGCTCCGTTGACGATACCCTCGTTGTCTTCGGCAAAGTGTTTCAAGTTCTGGTAATGAGTAGTGATGACTCCGAAAGCCCGTCGTTGGTTGAACCGTTTCAGGATGGCTTCGGCCATGGCACCGCCTATCTGTGGCTCTGTGCCACTTCCGAATTCGTCGATGAGCAGCAGGCTTCGCTCGTTGCTGTGGCGCAACATGTTCTTCATGTTCAGCAGGTGCGACGAGTAGGTACTCAGGTCGTTCTCGATGCTCTGTTCGTCACCGATGTCAATGAAGATGCTGCTGAAGATGCCTGCATGGCTCCGTTCGTGCACAGGGATGGGCATTCCGCACTGAAGCATGTATTGAAGCAGTCCTACTGTTTTCAGACAGACTGACTTTCCTCCTGCATTCGGACCGCTGATGAGCAGGATGCGTTGCCGGCGGTTCAGTTCGATGTCCAGGGGGACAACCTTCTTTCCCTGTTTGGCTAGCGAGAGTTGCAGTAGGGGGTGGATGGCTGTGTTCCAGTCCAACAATTGTTTCCTCTCCACAGAAGGTTTGATGGATTGGGTCTGTATGGCAAAGTGGGCTTTGGCGCGGATGAAGTCTATCTCGGCCAGGAACTCATAGGATTGCAGGATGTCAGGAATCATGGGACGTAGTGTGTTTGAGAACTCCGTCAGTATGCGGATAATCTCGCGTCGTTCCTCTCCCTCCAGTTCGCGGATGCGGTTGTTGGCCTCCACCACCTCTGCGGGTTCGATGAATACCGTCTTTCCCGTAGCAGATTCGTCGTGCACAATGCCGCGTATCTTACGTTTCAGTCCTGGAGCCACAGGGATTACCAGGCGTCCGTCGCGCAGGGTGGGGGTGACATCTTTCTCCACCACACCCTCTGACTGGGCATTGCGCAGGATGCTGTTGAGGCTTCGCGAGATGCTGTTGGTGGTGTGTGCCAGTTCACGCCGTATGCGCAACAATTCGCTGGATGCATTGTCCTTGATTTTCCCGTATTTGTCCAGTATGGTGTCAATCCGGCTCAGCAATTGGGGATATACCATCACGTCTCCGGCCAGTTGTCTCAAGGCAGGGTAGGGCGATGCTGCCTCTTCCGTGTCATCGTCCCCTTCCGAAGAACGTTGCAGGAAGCGGACAATGCCGTTGATGGTTTCGATGGAGCGGCGCAGGTCGAACAGCTCCTGTTCGTTCATGTACATCCCTTCCACCCGGATGCGTTTCAGCGAGGGGCGCAGGTCATAGAAGTATTGGTCAGGGAAATCATCTTCTTCCTGAACGATGCGGACAAACTCCTGACAACGGTCCAACTCCTCGTGGATAGTCTCTATGGAGTCGGTGAATGCCATTGCTTCCACACGTTCAATGCCCAGTGTGCTCAGGCATCTTTCTTTCAGTAGCTGTCTTATATGGTCAAATCCTATTTTCTGTTCAAAGTTCTGTGGATAGATCATCTTCCCTATACCTTATTATATTATACCTTATTATATATTTAATTTAAATTTCGCATGTACAACTTCAGGAGTACAGAAGTGTAGGAGTGACGCTTCGCTTAGAAGTGTTGACGATAATGCAGCTTGCATGGTGTGCGTTGTCTGTCATAGTCGAAAGTCTCGTCTGTACTCCTGTAACTCCTGAACTCCTGTAACTCCAAAGTTGAGTTATATATACGCCATGTTCAAGTTTCGCAATCATATGTCACTCTGATTGCTTCCTTTTTTGCAAGGAAAAGTCTGCTTTTGGCCCTTCCTTCCTGCTTTTTCGGGTGCAAAAATACTATTTTTGTATTTTTTGCGCAAAAAAATGCCGGATAATTTGCAGGATTCAAAAAGTCGTAGTACCTTTGCATCGCTTTTGAAAGGAAGCCTTCCTCCAAAGGAGTTTGGAAAGGTGGTAGAGTGGTCGATTACAGCGGTCTTGAAAACCGCCGTGCTGAGAGGCACCGGGGGTTCGAATCCCTCCCTTTCCGCCACAGAGCGCGATGAACAGATTTGTTCATCGCGCT
>JAFXDL010000197.1 GCA_017516265.1 Bacteroidaceae bacterium | reverse complement strand
ATAGGGGATTCCTTTGTTTCCCACTACAGGCCAGTCGTAGGTCCATTTGACGGGTTGCAAGTTTGGCATACGTCCCAGAGCGCCAAGGTCTTCCTGCATGATGGTCCACCATTTTCCTTCTTCTGTTTCGATGAGTGCGCCTTGGTGGACAGTATTCGGTTTTCCATTGATGTACTTCTCTATCAACATTTTTTCTTCGTAGGGACCGAATATGTCTTTGGAACGGAGTATCGTCTGTCCCGAGGGCCATCCGCCATAGGTGGCATAGATGTAGTAGTAGTTCCCCTTCTTGTACAGGTGACATCCTTCAAGCATTTCAGTAGCAGTGAAAACCGTCTTTTCCTGAATGAGATTGAAGGCTTCATCCAGTTCACACATCTTTATCTCGGTATTTCCACAGGCTATGTACACCTTGTCATTATCGAACAGCATGCCCGGGTCGTAGTATGAGCGCGGAAGTTTCTTCATCTGCCATTTACCTTCAGGGTCTGAGGTAGTCAGAAGCCATCCGCCTGCATCGTTCCCATTGATGAGGATGTAGAATACCCCTTCATGATATGCCATGGAGCAGGCCCACATACCGGCAGCGTATGCATTCTTCCCGTTCAATAGTTGGTAGCGGTCGGTTGTTGACAGTTGGGTGAGGGGTTGTGCACAGTAGCTCCAGTTGACCAGGTCTTTGGACTTCAGGATGGTGGCACCGGGGAAGTGGTGCATGGTGGTACTCACCATGTAGTAGGTATCGCCCACGCGGATGACATCGGGGTCGGGGAAGTCGGCTGCTATCAGCGGATTCGTGTATTTGCCGTTTCCCAGGTCGCTGAGTGAGGCATTTTTGAAATCGGGACGTGGCCAGTTCTTGTGATAGTATTCTGCGTACCAGTCCATGCAGGCTTTTCCGCAAGCCTCTTCCAGACCACCGAAAGCCGGTATCACCTTACCTGTATTGATAAGGGTGTCCACATCTATGAGGCATCCTGTTCCAGAGAGGGTCATGGAGATGTTCTCGTAGTGGTCGATACAGGCTTTGAAGGCTTTTCCCCATTTGGAGGTAGAACCTGTAGCCCAAGTTCCATAGTTGGCCTCTACCCATTCGCCATGTTCGTTGTAGTGGCCCGTGCCTGGCTTGGCCGGACTCCAATCCACCTCTGTGATGATGACGGGAGAAGTATGTACAACGGGGACTTGTTCTCCGAATTTGGCAATCTTAACAGCTTCACTGGGTGTCTGGTCGCTGCTGCCGTACCATCCGCAATAGTCGTGCACGGCATAGCCGATGTTGTATCCTTCGATGGGGTGGCTCACATAGCTTTGATAGTTGCTTTGCCACCCTGTACCTGGTGCCCAGATGATACCGGTGAAACCGTTGGATCGGATTTTGTCAACAATGGGTTGGAAATAGTCGTGCAGGGCAGAAGCATCGTCCTGTCCGTCAGCATTCTTCAGGTTTACAGGCTCATTGGCAAGTTCGATGCTGATTTGTCCGGCATATTTCTTGACCGAATCGTTTTGGCTGAAGATGTCCCAAACGGTCATCAGGTAATCCTGATAATAGTCGCCTACTTGTAGGTTACCGGGGCAGACTCCGGGAGGGCGTACCACCACATACATGCCGTGGTTCATGGCTTTCTGTGCCAATGGGAAATAGAGGGTCTTCAGGTATGTCTTCAATCGGGTGGAACTGAATCGCGAGATGTCAGCCTCGCCACTTTCCTTACCATCGCTCTGTTTGTTAGGGTCGTTTGTCCAGGCAGGTTCGAGGTGCAGGCGGAAAACATTGCACTTGGCCTGTTCCAGACCGGTGAACAGCTTCTCGAAGTAGTCCAGGCAGCGCAAGCGTCCGGCCTCGTCGTAGCTCCATCCCCAGCGTCCGCTGTTGAACCATGCGCTGGGAGTGTCCATTACACCGTGCAGTACCACTTTGTTTCCGTGTGTGTCCATCAGCCATTTTCCTTCGACATGCAGGGTGGGCAGTGGCTTGACTCCTTGTCCCATCAGCAGGATGGTGGTCAACAACAGTGATGCGATTGAAAAAATACGTTTCATTTCCTTTGGGTCTGTTCTTTAATTTATTTGAAAATTACTTTTTTACCATTTCTTATATAGATACCCTTTGTCGGATTCTTCACCGGCTGTCCCATCAGGTTGTAGTAGGGGGTATCCTGCTCAGTTCTGCCTGTCACGATGGGGCGGATGCTTTGTGCAGCACTGGAAACCAGATAGGCATTACGCAAGGTGCATGTTCCTGAGCCGTATGCCACTTTCAGAGCATTGACGTGTACAAAGTTGTCCGGCCGTTCGTTGCCTTCATTGGTCTGGCACTGGGCTACATCGGCCAAGGGGACGAAGAGTGCTCCCCATTCTGCATTCCAGTAGGGATCATTTTCGTTGAAGTTCAGGACAATCTGCTTGTAGGGGCCATGATCGACCAGACGGTTGGCGATGATGCGCAGGTTGTTGCCTGTTCCGCGCAGAATGAGGGTGTCGTAGGGGGTGAGGTCGGCAAACTGGTTGTAGAGCACACTGCTGCTCATCATGACTACACCTCCACTGCCTACAGCCTGATTCAGGTTCCAATCGACAGTGATATACTTATCTTTAGGTGTGGCATCGGCTCCAGTACCGTTCCATTCGCGGAACATCGATGCGGTCATGGGTACCCAGTGCTCAGGCACTTCCCAATCGTCGAAATAGAAGCCTGTCAGTTGCTCCACATAGCTGTTTACCTGTGACAGGGCTGTTTCGGTACGATAGGGGAAATAGTTGTTGAGCAGATGGTTGCGCTCATTCAGATAATGCTTGTCCACGGTGTATAGTTCGCCTCGTGAACTGTAGGGGTGCACATCGCGGCGGTAGTCTCCCCATCGGGCGGCTTCGGCATACACGGCATGGTCGATGGTATTGTAGAGGCTGTCCCAAAGGTCCACGACGGATGCTTGGCCCAATTCTCCCTCGGCAGACAGAACTTTGGCGGCACGCTTCAGATAGCGCTTTACAAAGTCGGGGTTCTGCAACAGGCTGTGGAATATCCAGGTAGGGCAGGCATAGTTGTTGGTCTTCAGGTTATTGTCATTGTTCCCTTCAAAAATCTGTTCCGTGTCCCAACAGAGGAAGTGGAATCCTTCAGAGTCGGCTCCACGTTTGCGGATGGCATACCAGTTGTGGTGGTCCCAGTCGGTGTTTCCTCCATACTGGTTGATGAGCATGTAGTCGATGAATCCGTCAATGTCGAGCAAGGCCCCCAGTGTGTCGGGCTGTCCGTTCTGGTCGAGTCCCTGCAGGCGGTTGTAGTATTGGTTATCTGCAGCTTTGGCTACGGTGTTTATCATTTCGTTCCAAGCCTCCATGTCGCCTTCGGCAGCTTCGTGGTGGTTTCCGTTCGACTCCTCAATCTTGATGACGTCGTAGTCGCTCTTCTTGCCTCCCATGTGCTCTTTGCCATAGAGGTCGTCCACACGCTCGGCTATGTTGTAGAGTCCCCAGTACATACCGTTGAGGAAGAGGTGCACGTGGATGCCGTCAACAGCCGGGTGTCCCATGCGCTTCTGCATTTTGCGTGCCCACATGTCGCGTGTGTATTGTGCTTTGGGGCGTGCTCCTCCCCAGTGTTGCCACGAGTTTCCGAAGTGGCAGCGCAGTACCAGTTGGTTGAACTTGTCGGCTCCCTCCTCGCCATACAGGGGATATTCCAGTGTGCCGGGTCCGTATTCGCTCTTGAACACCAGGCGCATGGAGTGCTTGGGGTTCTTCTCGGCCAACCGGCCATGTCCGCCGTGCAGGCGCAGTCCGCAGTTGATTTGCATGTCGTGTCCCTGTGGTCCGCCTATCAGTTCGGCACTGGCGGGGCGGGTCCATCCGTGTCCTGTAGCGTCGCCCACGGGAGGTCCTGTGAAGATGTAGATGCCTCCTGTCTGCTCATCTTTTGTGTGGCTGAAGAGGTTCTCCTTGTCCGTCACTAGGGAGAGGATGGGCAGTTGGCGCAGTCCCTGCATGATTTTGGGGCGCAGTGTTTCGTCGCCCGTCATTTCGGGGTCCATTTCGTAGTCGGCCTTGGCACGTCCCGAGAACTGGGTGTACTCTCCCCATTCGCTGGGGTATCCTTCGGGATTGTTGGGCTGGTTCAACACGGAGTGCATGAAGATGTACGAAGCCGTCGTGACGGGTGACAGTGTCTCCTCGTCCCACACCTCGCAGGCACGCAGCAGGGTGGTGGCGGTCAGCGTCAGCGGACTCGTGTAGCGCGGGCTTTCCGTTGTGGGTGTAGAGCCGTCGGTGGTGTAGTGTATGGGCAGTCCCTCTTCCGAAGGGCTCAGCTCAATGGTCAGCTTGTCCGTCTCGTACAGTCCGTGTGGCTGGCTGAAGTTCACCTGCGACCATGTCGTCAGGCTGGTAGCCAGACAGAGGAGTAGGGGCAGGTATTTGTGTGATGTCATTTTTTTCATTGTTCTTATTTCAGAAAAGGCTTTAACGGCCTTGATTCGTTTTTTTGAGTCCACAGTTCTCACCCCTCCCCCTTGCAGGGACCTCCCCTAAGACAGGGGAGGAGTTTGAAATGTTTTTTAATAGAAAAGCCTTCAAGCTGTCCCCCCCTGTTTTAGGGGGACGAGCGAAGCGGAGGGGGTGAGAAGGAGTTTGGATGGGTGAATCATCTTTATTTCCTTTTTCCTGCCGCAAATATACGAAAAAAGGGGGAATCTCTTCCCCCTCTGTGGTAACAATTACTTTTCAGTATGTCTCAAAACGCTGTATCGGGCGTCACATCGTCCCCATCGCGGTCTTTGGCGTCCTTCAGGATGGTGCCGTCGGGTGCAAAGTAGAGGTTGCGGTCGCTCTTTCCTTTGGTCTCAATTTCCAGCAGGTAGAAGGTGTCCGCCGGGCGCTCGTACTTGTCAATGTCGTCCACTCGCCATGTGTTGTACTGGCTGTTGGTGAAGGCCGTCTGTACTGCTTCGGGCAGGGCGCTCATGTTTGTCCCGAGGTCAGTCTCTGTCATGCGCCAAGTACCTTTGGAATCGAACCAGGCATCTTTGATACTGTTCTCGTACCAGAAGTCGGCCACGTAATAGCCACGGTTCTTTTCCCACTCGATGTTTGTGCTCACGTTCGGATACTTGGCTTCAAATGCACTTACCACTGCTTGCGGCACATCGGACAGACGGATATCGTCGTCATCGTCATCACAACTGTTCAGGAACAACATGCCTGCAAGACCCATACACAGATAATAAAAATACTTTTTCATACGCTTTACTTTTTTTAGGTTCATACTCAAGTTTTACAAACAATTTTCTGATTGCAAAGATGAGGCATGAATCTGAAATGAATCTGAAAAAGTATAGTTTGATAGAAAAAAAAGATGGAAATTGCGTAAAAAGGCAAAAAAAAACCTTCATAGATATAATCAATTGACTTTCTCGAACCTCATTGTACCATCAGAGGTGGTATAAATCCGGTGTCTGTCAGGATGCCAATTATTATCGTATTCCTCTTGGAAATAATCAATCAGAATCAGTTCAAATCCTTTAGAATGTGCATTAAATGCCTCTACTGCCCATGATTGGTTGAACACGACTTTTGCATTGCCGTCTTTGATGACTACAATTGTCAGCAATGGGACTTGACTTGACCATGAAAAACCTTCGAAAAGCAGAGCGGTCACCCCATCTTCTAAAGGATAGACAATACAATGGTCATTATAAACTGCATGTTTTACCACATCATCCTTATAAGCACTAAATGGGGTAGCCTGATATTCATCTTCTACCTTTTTGCCAATCCATGCCTCCTCATCTATAAACTCAAGGATTGATTGGTTCTTCTCATACAATCTGATGACCCGGAAATCACCTCCGTCAGTTTCCCATCCATTGTAATTCAGTACACTCAATGTATAGTTCCTGGAATTGGCGACAAACGAAACTGTTCCAATCTCCTTATAGGGTGTTATTCCCGTAGAATTTCCTATGTTTGATTTTGCTTGAAAATCTGTATTTACGTCAATTGCACCATCGGAAAGTGTATATATATTTACTGCATTTTGTGAGAATGACAGAATACTATATAAAAACACAATCACTAGGACAAATATATTTTTCATAACCATATCTATTCTGAATAAACAAACAGTTATTTTACGGTTGCAAAAGTACTGAATTGGACTTTACGGCATTATTCCTTTTGTTTCAAAAGCATTTGCACTTGTTGTTGGGCCTTCTATTTCATGTTTTTTATAGTTAGTTCCCGAATTTACACGATGCATTCTTATTCACAGTGCAAAAATACGGAAAATACCTCATAAATATAAGCATAGAATTACGAAAGTTGTATTATTTAACACCCCAAAGTAACAAATCCTGCATTTCCAGAATTTCCTGTTTCGCAAATCCGAAAGCCTGCGGAACGGGGCTGATTCTGTATATTCATGCAAAAAGTAAGGGCTGTTGTGGGGTGTGCTGCAAAGTGGTTAGCTGCTGACCTCTCAAGTGGTCAGCAGCTAAAGTGTTTTGAGGTTAGCCCGTGTCCTCTCGAGAGATTAGCTGCTAACCTCTCGAGTGGTTAGCGGCTAAAGTGTCGGAATGAACCCTGCTTTCTCAAGATTTATTACCTGTAAAATGTATAAATATACAATCGCTGTATATTTATGCAAAATTGGGGCTCTGAGAATGCGGTATTTGGGACGAGGTTTCAGGTTGAACGAAAATACGCGATTTTTGAATGCTTGCTTGTATCGCACTGTATATCAATGGGAAACTTTGCCTCTTTGCTTTGTGGAAATTTGCACAGATGTTTCCCGTAGAATCTTTGATAGATGATGCTGAAGTTATAAAAGTAAACAATGGGGAAAGAGAAAAATATACAGAATCAGCCTTGAGCGCATCAAACACCGTTCATGAACCGAACGAATACGGTTCGCGAACGGTGTTTGAGCGGTTCGTGACGATATAATACGCTGTTCTTGCCTATGGCCTTTTACCGACAATCAGGATGCTGATTTCGTAGAGCAACCACATGGGCAGGGCCACGAGGCTGAGGGTGAAGACATCGGAGGTGGGGGTGATGATGGCTGCTACAATGAGCAGGACCACGATGACGTGGCGGCGGTAATGGCTCATCATCCGGGCATTGATGAGGCCCATGCGGCCCAGTATCCAGCAGATGACGGGTATTTCGGACAGGATGCCCATGGAGAGGGTAATGCTCATCAGGGAATCCATGTAGGACTCCAGAGTGACGGTGTTGGCCACTGCCTCGCTCACCTGGTAGCTGCCGAGGAAACGGAATATCAGTGGAAAGATGAGAAAATAGCTGAGCAGTACGCCGAGCATGAACATGACGTATCCGGCCACTATCAGGCGGACGGCATAGCGCCGCTCGTGGCTGTAGAGGGCGGGGGAGACAAAGTGGAAGAGCAGATAGATGAGGTAGGGCAGGGTGAGCACCACACCGGCACAGAGCGAGGCTTTCACGTGGAGCAGAAATTGCTGGGCCAGCCCTGTGTTGATGAGCTGCACGGATACCGCGTCCGTAGGTATGGAGGCTGAGAAGAGGCTATGGCTGATGTGCTCCAGCAGGCGGTAGGTGACGAAGTCTCCCTCCTGTGGCGCCAGAATGATGCGGAACAGCTCTTCCTTGAAGCAGAAGGCTGCTATGGCACACACCACCACAGCGATAACCATTCGTATCAGGCTGCTGCGCAATTCGTCGAGATGGTCCCAAAAGGTCATGGATTTAATTTGCCAATTTGCCAATTTGCTAATGTGCTAATTTGTCAATAAACCCGGCAAGCATACCGCATGGCCTATTGACACATTAGCACATTGGCACATTAGTACATTATTTCTCTCCTTCTTCTTCCTTTCCGTTCATGCCGTCCTTGAAACTGCGCACTCCTTTGCCCAGTCCCTTCATCAGTTCGGGTATCTTCTTGCCTCCAAAGAAGAGGAGGACTACCAGGGCGATGATGATGATTTCTTGAAATCCTATTCCAAACATATATCTTAATTTTTAATTTCTGACTTTTAACTTTT
>JAFXDL010000196.1 GCA_017516265.1 Bacteroidaceae bacterium | reverse complement strand
CTTCACTACGCTTAGAATGACAGAGACCGTTGGCTTTTGACTAACTTTTAAATATCCCTGTTTATGAAGAAAGTTTTATCTACTATATTGGCTCTTTGTCTGATGGTGCCCGCATTGGCTCAACTGAACGGTGACGGGTATTATCGTATCCGCAATGTGCCGTCGGAACGTTATCTGTTGGTGAAGGATGACAAGGGTAGCATTGATGTGGCTACCACATCGGCCGACTTGGGGGCTGTAAAACTCTATAAGAAATTTGAGAATGCCGTTTCCGATCCGGGTTCTATCATCTATATCAAGCAGGTGGGCAGCCAATATCGTTTCCAAAGTCAAGGCACAGACACCTATAAGATTATCGGCTATGACTTGCAATTGAAAAAGAATTCAGACGGTTCTTACAAAGCCTTCCAAGATACTCCTATCGGTCGCATCTATTTGGCGGATATGGAGCGTAGCAGTGTCATTGATGGTGCTTTGGGAACCAATGATATGGGTACGAATTACCGTAACTGGTATATCCTTCCTGTTTCGGCTTCAGGTGATGAGTATTTTGGACTTAATCCTGAGATAGAGTACAATGGCAGTTATTATACCACTTTTTATGCATCATTCCCCTTCTCTTTTGCCTCATCGGGAATGAAAGCCTATTACATCAGTCTGGTAGAGAATGGTAAGGCTGTCTATTCAGAAGTTGCAGACGGAAAAGTGCCAGCTTCCATGCCTGTATTTATCCAATCGTCAGCCACAGGTGCCGAGAATAATAAGCTCGACATTGCTGATAATTCAGCCAAGATTCCTGCTGACAACAAGCTGGGCGGTGTTTATTTCCATAATACCAGCAAATCTCATAAGAATCTGACGGCTTATGATTCAGAAACCATGCGTGTATTGGGTATAACTTCAAGTGGCAAGCTTGGATTTGTGAAAGCCGATATCGATTACCTGCCAGCCAATAAGGCTTATCTGAATGTGCCTGCTGGTACACCCGATGAGGTCGAACTGATGAGTCAGGCGGAATACGATGCTTATCTTGCTGAGGTCAACAGAAAGGTGGAGATTGCTGTCACTGCTTCCAATGGTGGAACGGCTATAGGTGGTGGCGAATATAAGGTAAATACACAAGTGACTGTGGCTGCAACTCCTGCGGAAGGATATAGATTTGTAGGATGGTCAAATGGTGTCACGGCTAATCCTTACACATTCACAGCTACGGAGAATATAAGTTTACAGGCTACCTTTGCCTTGAACAGCTACCGGTTGACTTATGTGGTAGATGGCTTGCAATATAGTTCGCAATTTGTGGATTATGGTACAGCATTGACCGCTCCGACAGTTCCCGCTAAGGAAGGCTATACCTTCAGTGGTTGGAGTGAACTGCCTGCTACAATGCCAGCTAAGGATATCACGATAACAGGTTCATACAGTGTCAATAGTTATACATTAACTTACTTGCTTGATGGTGCAGTGTATGCAACAGAAACTGTGGCATATGGTACTGCATTGACGCTGAAAGAGGCCCCAATTAAAGAAGGATATATCTTTAGCGGTTGGAGTGAACTGCCTGCAACGATGCCTGCTCACGATGTTACCGTTAGCGGTCAGTTTGCCAGTGGTATTTCATCCATTCTTACAGATGATTCATTGGTAGATGTCTATTCAGTGCTCGGTGTTCGCGTAAAAGCGCAGGTGCCTTTGAGGAATCTGAAGGCTGAATTATCTCGTGGTATCTATATCGTGAATGGTCGCAAGGTCGTGATTAAGTAAAAGCCCCCTCTAACTCCCCCCCCCAAAAAAAAGGGGGGCATTGACGAACTCAGACTGAGGTGTGTCAAAAATAATTTTAGGCACGGATTACATGGATTAACGCGGATTTCCCTTTGGGGAGGTTATATTTTTCCGTGTAATCCGTGTAATCTGTGCCTAAAATCAAATGAGCTCAATACAATCTGCGTGCAACGCGCAATTCAATGACGGGAAATACTCTGAACTTCTTGGCAATATCTACATAGTTGCCAACTTTCCCATATACCTTTTTCATATCTTTGGTCAAATTGGTCCCGTCGTGAGTGATGACGTCCGGCACTCCTCCCCAAAAGAGTATGCCGCAATCGAAGGAGATAGAGTATTTGCTGTCTGTATTCATCATGGAACTGCCATAGCCGAATCCCAGATACGGGCGGAAACTGTTCACTTTCATGTCAGCTCTGACCATGCTGTTCACATCGGGAGTCATTCGGTAAGAACTTCCATCTTTAAACTTGCCGAGATTGATACCCATACGACCGTATTTTTGTAGAGTCTCATACTGATCTTCGGTTACATAGATTGCCATATTTCCTGTTGTAAATAGCGGCTCGTCATTGTCGTACTTTTCTATGATTTTGTCATACAACGTATTGTAAATCCCTACAGCCACCAATGAGGGCATGTCTTCTGTGGTATTGACAGCTTCTGCTATTTTTGAAGATCCCCAATAGAAACCGGCGGTCAAGTGCCAGCGTTTGTTTTGCAGGGGAAAGATGTCCACCATAAATTTGAAGTTGCAGAATGTCGGTTCTCCCACCATGTCTGCCTTGTTGTCCACTTTGTATCCTGTGAATTGTTCCAGCATACCGGAAAGCCTTTCGAATTTCTCAGCTTGTGTCATGCCTCCTTTGCTGTCACCAATCTCGATGGGGAATTCCATGTTGTATTCAAATTTGGGGACGTAAGTGAAACCGGCCCTAAGCCTGAGCATGTCATTGACGGGAGCGGCAAAGTCCAGGCCTATACCCGTAGTTCCTGCAGTAAGTGCGATGTCCATTTTGTTGAACAGCCGGTTCTCCTTGTGAGGTAATTTCTCTGTAAAGGTAGATTGGGCCAGCAGTGGTGTACAGATTGTGGCCAATCCCCATAATGCGGTAAATATTTTCTTCATATTCGTAATGGATTGCATTTGTGCGGCAAAGGTAAATATAAAAAATAGGATATGCAATAAAATTGGTATTTGCTCGTTCATTGTTTTGATGAATGCCCTCAAATACATACTGGTAGGTCTGTTTTTCTTCTGTTTTGGACAGATGAAAGCTCAGTTTGATGCCCATTTTGGACATTATTGGGCATTGCTGTCCTATTCCAATCCTGCCAGCATCGGTATTTCAGGCCGTTTGAACATTACGGGTACCTATAGTTCTCAGTTAACTGGCTTCACTCGTGGTGCCAAGACCATGTATTTCTCTGGCGATATGCCTTTGCCTATGGCCGACAATTGTCATAATGTGGGGCTTGGACTGTTCAATGAAACGATAGGTCTGTTCACAAACCAGCGTTTGTTTGTCCAATATGCTTTCCGCATGAAGAAATTATGGGGTGGCCGTTTGGCTGGTGGCGTACAGATAGGCTTGTTGAGTGAAAAGTTCGATGGAAGCAAACTTGAATTTGGAGATGCCGAAGGTTCGGCAAGTAGCGACCCTGCCTTCCCTTCTTCGGAAGCCGAGGGGTCGGGGCTCGATATTGGAGCAGGTCTGCATTATGTTCATCCGCTTTTTTATGTGGGCTTTTCCGCATTGCACCTCAATTCTCCTGAGATATTGTTGGCTGAAACGAATGAATTTCAGATAAGTCCGGCGTTTTATTTGACGGGTGGATGCAATATTCAGTTAAAAAATCCGTTATACTCGATACAGCCTTCTTTCCTCTTGCAGTCTGATGGCATAGGTTTTCGTACTGATGTGACAGGTCGGTTCACCTATACTTATGACGGAAAGAGCTATTATGCTGGTTTGGGCTATAGTCCGGGTATTTCGTGTTCGTTCTTGATTGGCGGTTCGTTTCAGGGCATCCATGTCGGGTATGCATACGAAATGTTTACCAGTGAAATAGGAGTGGGAAATGGCAATCACAATCTGATTATTGGCTATCAGATGGATTTGGATTTCTTCAAGAAAGGAAAGAATAAGCATAAGAGTATTAGAATATTATAATTAGGAAATAGAGAAAATAAAATAGAATCTCATCTTTCATGGATATGAAAAAAGAATGGATTATTTTGGGCTTGTTTGTCGCCGTGTTGTTTTCCTCTTGTATGGGAGGCGGAAAGAATGCTATGGCGGCAGGGGGTGAGCTGACGGGTATCGGTGGTACAGCTGTTAGCGAGCCGGCTCCCTATGGTATGGTCTTGATTGAGAAAGGCTCTTTGAAGGTTGGTTCTGAAGAGATGGATAGCTTATGGGGAACAGTGATACCCACGAAAGAGATTTCGGTGGATGCTTTTTGGATGGATGATACTGAGGTTACCAATGCTGAGTATCGCCAGTTTGTTTATTGGGTGCGCGATTCCATCATCCGTGAACGTTTGGCCGATCCTGCTTATGGAGGCGACGAGACTTTCAAGATTGAGGAAGATGAATATGGTGAGCCTATCACTCCCCATCTCAATTGGAAAAAGAAAATTCCTTGGAAGAAACCCACGGAGGACGAGCAGCGTGCCATCGAAAGTGTGTATAAGATTCATCCCATTGACGGTGTCAAGATGTTGGACGCCAGTCAGATGAACTTCCGCTACGAAGTGTTTGACTATGTGCAGGCTGCATTACGTCGTAATCGGTTGAACCCGGCAGAGCGTAATCGCAATACAGATGTGCCTGTCAACCCCGAAGAGGTGGTTATGATTTCCAAGGACACGGCGTATATTGATGAGGATGGCCGCATTGTGCGCGAAACGATTACTCGTCCGCTCACAGGTTTACATGATTTCCTCAATACCTACATTGTGAACATCTATCCCGATACCACATGTTGGGTGAATGATTTTCAGAATGTGGAGAACGAGTCTTATATGCGTCTTTACTTCAGTCATCCCAATTACAGTCAATATCCTGTCGTAGGTGTCAGCTGGGAACAGGCCAATGCTTTCTGTGCATGGCGTACTGAATATCTGATGAAGGGTTTGGGAAAAGCGGCTCAGTATGTTCAGCGTTACCGCCTGCCTACAGAAGTGGAGTGGGAATACGCAGCTCGTGGTAAAAATGGGAATCCCTTCCCATGGGAGGAAGAGGGGGCTAAGTCCAATGACGGATGTTATTATGCCAATTTCAAGCCCGACCGTGGAGATTATACCAAGGATGGCAATCTTATCACCTCTCGTGTAGGCACTTATAGTGCTAACTCCAATGGCCTTTATGATATGGCTGGAAATGTGGCCGAATGGACTTCTACCGTTTATACCGAGGCTGGTGTTCTTTCTATGGGCGATATCAATCCTAACATCGGTTATAATGCAGCCAAGGAAGATCCTTATAAGATGAAGAAGAAGAGTGTGCGTGGTGGTTCGTGGAAAGATCCCGAGACGTTCATTCGTTCAGCATGGCGAACCTATGAGTATCAGAATGAAACTCGTTCGTACATAGGCTTCCGGTGCGTACGCACACAAGTTTCAAACAGTAATCGAAAACAGAGATAGAACAGGTGTAAGTTGACGAGTTGACAAGTTGACGAGTTGACACAGAGAAAGAATAGAATTTTTAAACAGGAATAACGACAAGATGCTGAAATCGACATTGTTATCAGTTAGGATATTCAAAAGTGGAATCCTCGTTAACTTGTCAACTCGTCAACTTGTCAATTAAAAAGTAGAATTATGGGAATCAAACAATTGAATATATTGGCCAAGATACAGCGTTGGCTCAACAGTGTGAATGGTAAAACATTTATGAACTATGCCTATAGTTGGGGTGCAGCAGTCGTGGTGTTGGGTGCCTTGTTCAAGATTACTCACTTGCCCGGAGGCAATCTGATGCTTTTCATTGGTATGGGAACCGAGGTATTCGTATTCTTCATCTCTGGTTTTGACCGTCCTTTCGATGCTGGTCTTCAGCGTGAGATTGCAGAAGCAGAAGCTTCGGAGGCAGGAAATGTCGCTCATGGAAATTCTGCTCCCGTTGTTTCTGGTGGTGTTGCAGGTGGAGGTACAGTCATTATTGCTGGTGGTGGCCCTGCTGTTGTTGGTGGTGGATATGTTGGTGGTGGTGTGATGCCTGGAGGTGAGCCCTCTTCAGTAGCCATTCCCGAAGGTGCTGACATGCCTGCTGCTGGCGGAAACGCTGCGCCTGTCATCCTTGGAGGTGGCGGTGGTTATGTCGGCGGCCCTGTGGGCGGACAACCTTTCACTACTGAGATGGAAGAGGCTACAGCCAAGTATGTGGAACAATTGCAGAAGTTGACCGAGACTTTGGAGAAGGTTAGCAAGCAAGCCGAACTGATGACGGGTGAAACAGAGGAAATGGCTGTAATGAACCGCAACATTACGGGCATCAATGCCATGTACGAGTTGCAGTTCCGGACTGTCAGTGCACAGATGGCAACCATTGACCAGATTAATGAAGAGAACCGTAAGATGGTGAAACGCATCGAAGAGCTGAATGCCGTCTATACCCGTATGCTTGAAGCGATGACCACGAATATGAATATGAACTTGAACAAAGCATAAATGTAAGATACAGCGTATGATTTGCAAGGTGCGATATTGCCATGAAGATTGGCGGCTTGCATGAAATTGTACATTGTAATTGGTAAATTGTAAATGTAACTATGGCTGGAAATAATCACGGCGAAAGTCCTCGCCAAAAAATGATCAATCTGATGTACTTGGTGTTGCTGGCCATGCTGGCACTCAATGTGTCATCGGATGTGCTCAAAGGATTCTCATTGGTGGATGAGAGTTTGGATCGCTCTACCGCCAATGCTACCATGCAGAATCAGGCAATCTATCAGAACTTTGCAGATTACATGGCCAAGAACCCCGAGAAAGTGGGCGAGTGGAACGAGCGTGCACAGTATGTGAAGCGCATATCGGACTCTCTTTACTATTTGGCCGAGAATTTGAAAGTTGATATTGTTCGTGCTGCTGATGGTAAAGATGCGGACGTGGAGAATATCGAGAATAAGGAAGACTTGGAGGCGGCTACAACTGTTATGCTTTCTCCCATCAGTGGTAAGGGTAGTTTGTTGCGCGATGCCATCAACACTTATCGCGAGGAGATTCTGAAGATGGTGGCCGACACCGTTCAGCGTCGTATCATCAGTGACAATCTCAGCACCGAAGTTCCTCGTAGCGGCCTGTTATTGGGCAAGAACTGGCAGGAGTATATGTTCGAGAATACTCCCGTGGTGGCGGCTGTCACTTTGTTGACCAAATTGCAGAGCGATGTGCGTTATGCCGAAGGGGAAGTGCTCCATACCTTGGAAAAGAATATTGATGTCGGTGACCTGCGTGTGAATCAGATTGATGCTTTCGTTATCCCCAATTCGCAGAGCGTGGTACGTGGCAGCAAGTTCAGTGCACGTATCATCTTGGCTGCCGTCGATTCCACTCAACGTCCCAATATTTATATAGGTGGGAAACCATTCGACAGTGAGACTGGAGTATATGAAACCGTCTGCAACTCTACAGGCGATTATACGCTTGAAGGTTACATGGAGTTGGAACAGGGCAATGGTGAGGTGTT
>JAFXDL010000195.1 GCA_017516265.1 Bacteroidaceae bacterium | reverse complement strand
GCAGGAAACGGCCTGGGCATTTCTTACAATCGGAACGGTTTCTATTTCCGCATCGACCACATCATGACCAGCCCCAACCTGGAAGTGTACAATTGTGAAGTTGACCGCTCCATCAAGGCTTCCGACCACTACCCTATTTGGTGCTACATCCGCAAAAAATAGCCTCATAAAAGCCTTTTTACGGCTAAAAAAGTGGAAGAATGCACTTTTTTTGGCCTCAAAAAACAAATATTATCCCCAAAAGCATCTCTCAATGTAAAAAAAAGGCTATATTTGCACCCTTGTTGCGGAGACGCATCCATTTGGAATCAAATAAATAACTAAAATAATAATCTAAAATCAAATGCAAAACAAAGGATTTATCAAAATTTTTGCAGCGTTGCTCACACTGGTATGTGTGTTCTACCTGTCGTTCTCCTTTGTGACCCGCCATCACATGAACAAGGCGGCACAGGATCCTCAGGGCGAATCACATTACCTGGACTCCATGCAAAATGAAAAGGTATGGTTGGGAAGCTATACGCTGAAACAATGTCGTGAGATGGAAATCGGGTTGGGTCTTGACCTGAAGGGTGGTATGAACGTCATTCTGGAAGTTTCCGTTCCTGAAGTCGTAAAGGCTTTGGCCGACCACAAAAGTGACGAAGCTTTCAACAAGGCCGTAGCAGAAGCTGCCCACAAGCAGATTACAAGCCAAGACGATTTCATCACTCTCTTTGTAGAAGAATACCGCAAGTTGGCTCCTGAAGCTACATTGGCCGAGTTGTTCGCAACCCAACAGCTGAAGGACAAGGTGAACACCAAGAGCACCGACGACGAAGTAATCAAGGTACTCCGTGCAGAAGTGAAAGCTGCCATCGACAACTCGTTCAACGTGTTGCGTACCCGTATCGACCGCTTCGGTGTAGCTCAGCCCAACATCCAGAATCTGGAAGGTACCATGGGACGCATCATGGTGGAACTTCCCGGTATCAAAGAGCCTGAGCGTGTACGTAACCTGCTCCAAGGTTCTGCCAACCTCGAGTTCTGGGAAACTTACAAGGCTTCTGAAATCCTTTCTTCCCTGAATGCAGCAGACAACAGACTGCGCACCATCTTGGCCGACAAGACCGCTTTGGAAGGCGAAGAGGCTGAAGCAACAGAAACAGCTGAAGCAGAAGTTGAGAAGGCTGACAGCCTGGACGTTGCCGCTGCTTTGACTGGTGAAACTGCCACTGCACAGAACAAACAGAACCTTGAGCAACTGAAGAAGGAGCATCCGTTGGCTGCCATCCTGCAATTCAACACTTACGGAGAAAGCCCTGTTGCCGGTTATGCCCACTATAAGGATACGGCAGAAGTAAACCGTCTGTTGGCTATGCCCGAGGTTAAGAATGTATTGCCTCGTGACCTTCGTTTGAAGTGGGGCGTAAAGGCTGCAGACTTTGACAAGACAGGACAAGTTTTCGAACTCTATGCCATCAAGTCAACCGAACGCAACGGTCGTGCTCCGCTGGAAGGTGACGTAATTGTGGATGCAGCAGACACTTACGATAACTTCGGCAAGCCCTGTGTAAGCATGTCTATGAACACTGATGGTTCTCGTCGTTGGGCCGTATTGACAAAGAACAACATCAACCGTGCTATCGCTATCGTTTTGGACGGATACGTATATAGCGCTCCGAACGTAAATGGTGAGATTACTGGTGGAAACTCTCAGATTACCGGTAACTTTACTCCCGAATTGACCAAAGACTTGGCTAACGTATTGAAGTCAGGTAAGATGCCCGCTCCTGCCCGCATCGTACAGGAAGACATCGTTGGTCCTTCTCTCGGTCAGGAATCAATCAATCAGGGCTTCATGTCATTCATCGTGGCATTCATCCTGTTGATGATTTACATGTGCGCCATGTACGGTCTCATCCCGGGTATGGTGGCTAACTGTGCCCTGATTGTGAACTTCTTCTTCACACTCGGTATCTTGACTTCATTCCAAGCCGCTTTGACCATGTCTGGTATTGCCGGTATGGTGCTTTCACTCGGTATGGCTGTGGATGCTAACGTACTTATATATGAACGCGCGAAGGAAGAGTTGCGTGCAGGCAAGAACGTACGTGCCGCCTTGGCCGACGGTTACAAGAACGCCTTCTCTGCCATCTTCGACTCTAACTTGACTTCTATCATCACCGGTATCATCCTGTTCAACTTCGGTACAGGTCCTATCCGTGGTTTTGCCACAACCTTGATTATCGGTATCCTCTGCTCATTCTTCACCGCTGTATTCTTGACCCGCATCGTTTACGAATGGCGCATGGGTAAGGACAAGTGGTTGAATCTGACCTTCACAACCAACATCTCTAAGAACCTGATGCAAGGTACCAAGTTCAACTTCATGGGCGCAGCCAAGAAGTCTTCAATTATTTTCGGTGCAGCCATCATTATCAGTGCAGTGTCATTCGGTATCCGCGGATTGAGCCAAAGCATCGACTTTACTGGTGGACGTAACTTCGTTGTCCAGTTCGAGCAACAGGTACAACCCGAAACAGTGCGCGCACTCCTCGCTCAGAAGATTACTGACGCTAACGTGAGCGCTATTGCCTTGGGTACTGACGGACGTACCATCCGTGTAACAACCAACTACCGAATCAACGAAGATACCCCGACCATCGACTCAGAAATCGAAGCATTCCTCTATCAGGCGTTGAAAGATGGCAATCTGTTGGGCGAAGGCACCACTTTGGAAATCTTCATTGACCGCGACAACCGCGCTGGTGGTTCTATCATCAGCTCACAGAAGGTTGGTCCTTCAATCGCTGACGACATCAAGACTTCAGCCATCTGGTCAGTTGCATTGGCTTTGGTTGCTATCTTCATCTACATCTTGATTCGTTTCCGCAATGTGGCTTACTCTGTAGGTTCTGTTATCGCTTTGGCTGTGGATACTTTGCTCATCTTCGGTATGTACTCACTGTGCTATGGTTGGTTGCCCATGTCTTTGGAAATCGACCAGACATTTATCGGTGCCATCTTGACCGCTATCGGTTACTCTATCAACGACAAGGTGGTTATCTTTGACCGTGTACGTGAGTTCAACACGCTGTATCCGAAGCGCAAGAAGTTCCAGCTGTTCAACGATTCACTGAACACAACTTTGGCACGTACCATCAATACTTCACTCAGTACGTTGATTGTGTTGCTCTGTATCTTCATCCTCGGTGGTGACAGTATCCGTAGCTTCGCATTCGCTATGATTCTCGGTGTCGTATTCGGTACATTGTCTTCACTCTTCGTTGCAGCTCCTATCGCTTACCGCGTAATGAGCCGCAAAGAAAGAGGTGGCGACGTAGAAGCATAATCATTTATACCATAGTAAGAGGCTCGCGCTCAATGGAGCGTGAGCCTTTTTTATTAGACAAAGCAACAAATGTAATCTTAACGAAGGAAGAATGCCACTCTTCTGTGCGAGGAGTTACGAATCTTGGCGTAGGAAGATTTAAATCTTTCGCGCCGAAGATTTAAATCTTCAAGGCAGAAGAAGCAAATCTTCTAAAAAAAACAATTCAAATCATGAAACGAATAATTTCTGTAGCATTATTGACCGTAATGTGTAGCCTTGGCCAGGTAGCCAAAGCACAACTTCCCAAGTTGAAAGATACTCCCATTACCGCCAAATTGGGTGGTTACATCGTGGGTGATTATTCCTATTACACCGATAAGGACGTGAACAAGACGGCAGGCTTCAACCTGCGCTATGCCCGTGTCTATGTCAACGGTACTGTGGCAAAAGACTTCAAATACCGTCTTCAGGCCGAGATGGCTGGAGCACCCGGTGTGAATAAAGGCCCCCGTGTGATCGACGCTTATGCCGAGTGGGTGAAATATTCATGGCTCAACGTGCGTTTCGGTCAAATGAAGCGTGCCTTCACATTTGAGAATCCTTATAATCCGTGGACTGTGGGATTCGGTTCCTATGCACAAATCATCACCAAACTGGCAGGCATGAACGACCGCTGTGGCGAACATGCAAGCGGTGGTCGCGACCTGGGTCTTATGCTTCAAGGCGACCTCTTCCCTGTGGGCAGTGATGAACACAACCTTTTGCACTATCAGGTGGGTGTCTATAACGGACAGGGCATCAACCAAAAGGATGCCAACAACAACAAGGACATCATTGGCGGACTTTGGCTTTCTCCCTTCAAGAATCTTCAGATTGGAGCTTTCGGATGGAAAGGCAAATATACGGGAAATGGAGTGACTGTTGACCGCGACCGTATGGCGTTCGGTGTGAAGTACGAAGGAGACTGGACTGCCCGTGCCGAGTACATCACCTCAAAAGGAAAGAGTGTCAGCAATGCCAGTTTGGGAGACGAGGCTGACGGATGGTATGCAGCTGTAGGAGTGCCCGTAGGCGACCAGTTCAAGATTTACGGCAAATGGGATGTCTATCGCGACGACAAGACTTCTGCTACCCAAAAGAGTCTCTACGGCATTGCCCTCAACTATTGGCTCGACAAGAATCTCCTTTTCCAGGGTGGCTACAACTTCTGCGATGACAATGCGCTCGACAAGACCTACCATATGCTGCAAATGCAGGTGTACGTAAGATTCTGATAACGTCCATAACACATTGGGAAAGACTTAAAACGAAGGGGCTGTACCATCACGGTGCAGCCCCTTCCTCCTTTGAATGATAATAATGTTGTATATGAAAACGTGCTTGCTTATGCATCAATGTTTGCATAAGTAGCATTCTTCTCAATAAAGTCACGGCGAGGCGCAACGTCATCTCCCATCAGCATGGAGAAGATATAGTCCGCCTCTGCTGCATTCTCAATGCTCACCTGCTTCAGGATACGATTTTCGGGATTCATTGTTGTCTCCCACAGCTGTTCGGGGTTCATTTCACCAAGACCTTTGTATCGCTGTGTGTGGATACCACCTTCATTTCCACCACCGTACTTCTCAATGAAGCGCAAGCGGTCCTCTTCGGTGTAGCAGTACTCCTTCACCTTACCCTTGCTGCAGAGATAGAGCGGCGGATTGGCAATATAGAGATGTCCGCCTTGAATCAATTGCGGCATATAACGGTAGAAGAGGGTCATTACAAGGGTGTCGATGTGTCGTCCATCGACGTCGGCATCGGTCATGATAATCACCTTGTTATAACGGATTTTGTCAATGTTGGCAACCTTGCTGTCTTCTCCGTCGATACCGAAGCGGATTCCCATGGCCTGGATGATGTTGTTCACCTCGTCGCTTTCAAAAGCCTTGTGCCACATGGCCTTCTCTACGTTCAAGATTTTACCGCGCAAAGGCAGGATGGCCTGGAACTCACGGCAACGTCCCTGCTTGGCCGAACCACCGGCCGAGTCTCCCTCGACGAGGAAGAGTTCGCAGCGTTGCGGGTCGCGTGATGAACAGTCGGCCAGTTTGCCGGGCAGTCCACCACCGCTCATCGGACTCTTGCGCTGCACACTTTCACGGGCTTTGCGTGCGGCAATACGGGCCGTTGCAGCCAGCACCACCTTGTCCACAATGACTTTTGCCTCCTTCGGATGCTCCTCCAGATAATAGCCCAAAGCTTCACCCACAGCCTGCTGCACGGCACCCATCACCTCGTTGTTGCCCAACTTAGTCTTGGTCTGTCCCTCAAACTGCGGTTCGGCCACCTTCACCGAGATGACGGCGATAAGTCCTTCACGGAAGTCCTCACCGGCAATTTCCACTTTGGCCTTCTCCAGTGCTTTGCTGTCCTCGGCATATTTCTTCAGCGTACGGGTCAATGCCATACGGAAACCTGCCTCGTGCGTACCACCTTCGATAGTATTGATGTTGTTCACATAAGAATGCAGGTTCTCGCGGTACGACGTGTTGTACATGATGGCACACTCGATGGGTACCCCCTGCTTCTCAGTATTGATATAGATAACATCCTCAATCAGTTTGTCGTATGACGAGTTGAGGAAACGTACAAATTCCTTCAATCCTTCTTCCGAATAGAACACTTCGTGCTTGAAGTTCCCTTCTTCGTCCTTCTCGCGGCGGTCAGTCAGCGTGATGGTGATACCGGCATTCAGGTAAGCCAACTCGCGCAAGCGAGCCTGCAGG
>JAFXDL010000194.1 GCA_017516265.1 Bacteroidaceae bacterium | reverse complement strand
GAACCTAATAAAGCACTGATTGGATAGGAGCAGTCCTCTATTCTCTTCTTACAACTCAGATTACCCACAAAACAAGCTGGCTTTGTTTACATCATTTTGTTATTGATAAAATCGTCGCGATGCAGAGGATTATTCTTCGGGCTTTTGATTCAATAATTGTACGGATTCTGAAAATTCCGCAACAACTTCAGCCAATAAAGGATTGTCATTGCGAAGTATCAAGGTAGCAAAATTTACAATACCTTCTTCATCAACAATAGAAGAAGTCAACATAGTGAATAATGCTTTGTATCGATAGGTTTCAAACCAATATTCAAACAAACGGCTACGCATACCTTGTTTTCCGTCACCTGTTTCACAAATGTATAACAAGGTGGATTGATTCTTGTTAAAGAATTCGTCAACTATGGCTAATATAGAATCCCGAACCCGGATATCTCGTGGTGATTTTTTGTTGTTGAGATTAGCAATAATTAATTGGTATGAATCTCCAGTTCTAATTAAATCATCAGGAATGAAGTCAACAGCATAATGCACTCCCTTTTCACTAAAAAAACGGAATGTCCCAACAGACTCTCCCTCTGCAACAGAGTATGGAGCAGACTCGTTGATTCGTTTCAATGACAACGTATTCATCCTATTACAAGGCAAAGAAATGTTTGGCTTCTACTCCCATGCGTGCTTTGTATTCTTTACGCATATCTTCTTCCAACTTCACCAAATATTCTCTTTTCTTGTTTCTTGAGGCCAAGAATTTTTTCATCGCCTCTTCTCTAGTTGTTGTTCTTTTCATCGTCTGATACAGATTGGTTGACTTTGCAAAGATACAAAAAATAAATGAAGAGTGAAGAACGAAAAGTGAAGAATTTCACAGAATATGTTGAAGAACACAAAATCAAGTATTAAAATGAAGAGTGAAGAGTGAAGAATGAAGCAGCTCCCCTCAATCCCCAAATGGTGGAGGTCATATCATTGACAGTTTTGCTCTCTCCTCCTTTGGGGGAGTTGGAGGGAACCGTCCTTCCTTTTCTTCTTCCTTTACAACCACTGGTAATAATTCCTACATTTCTATTTATCCTCTATTTTATCGAAGGACAATGCCTTACGAGGGGGGATTTTATGCATATATATACAGTTAATGAGAGTAGAAAATGCTGATGGGGTGTGGAATTGCAGTTGGCAATAAGGTGGCAAATGTCTTGATGCATAAAATAAATCTTAAGTCTGACCAGATAACTCTTAAGCGTTAGCAACTTTTCTCTTAAGTATTATTTATTGGGGCAAAAGAGATTTTTTGGTAACGCTTAAGTGATAGTTCCATAACGCTTAAGAGAAAAGCTGTAAGTGCTTTGTTTCAGGTGACTCACATCATAGGATGGTTGTGCGAGGAGGGATGTGTAACATATGCACATGCATTGCCAGAAATACATATTTATACAATCCGACTGTATATTTATACAAAACTGACCGTGCGAGAATCGCGTATATAGGCGCAACTTTTCTTTTGGGAGAAAATACGTGAGATTTTTGAAATGTGAATAAGTCACTGAACATCAGCCTGTAAATGCGATAACTTCATCACAGGGCCAAGCCTGCCTTAACCTTGAGGTGAACATAAAGGGATAGTGCAAAGATTTTGTTTGTTTACAAAAAACAGGAAAGAATTTTTATAATGAAAATAAGAGTGAGAGGATGGTTTGAATCCTCTATGTTCATGAATAGTTATTTATGATACGCTTGAATAGTTATCCTTGATGCTCTTGAAAAGTTATTCATAACATGCTTGAATAGTTATTTATAAATTTCTCTTTTAGGCACGGATTTCGCGGATAAAAAATACAAAAAAAAGGAGCATTCGCTTGCAAAATCTCTTTTTTTTGACGGAAATGATGAATACTTGAAAATTTAGTTATATCTTTGTGGCTATAATAAACAAAGTTGATATGAGTCGGGAAGAGCAAAATAGGATTTCTTACTACATTGCCTGCATTGGTGCGTTTGCTGAAAGATTCTCTATCAGCAATGCTTTTGCATACAATTATTTGTTGAAATACAAGGGATTGGCATTTATCAGTGAATGTTACGATATTGAGCATACCTTTTCTATTGATGATGCTGTAGAGGATATGCAACAGATTTGTTACAGAAATGGAGGCGGATTGGTATGAAACTATATCACGGATCAAATACAGAAATTGAATTCATTGATTTGACCAAAGGACGAAAAGGAAAAGATTTTGGTCGAGGTTTTTATCTTAGCGAAGACTATAAACAAGCCGTAAAGATGAGTGAAATAGTTGTTCGTAAAGAAGGTGATGGTGTTCCCTGTGTCACATGTTTTGAACTTGACGAAGTTGCCATTGAGCAATTAAATATTAAACAGTTTGAAGGATATACCAGGGAGTGGGCAGAGTTTGTTCTTGCAAACAGACGGAATCGGACAGACGAACAAATTCACTCTTATGACATTGTTATTGGCCCAATTGCAGATGATGCAGTGGGGGTTCAAGTACGTCAATTATCAAGAGGATACATTTCATTTGATAATTTTTTAGAAAACATCAGATATATTGTACCTACGATTCAATACTTTTTTGGAACTGAAAAATCTATTCAATATCTAAAGAAACTATGACTGCTGCAGATCGCCAATTTCTTATCGAATGTTTGTGTGAAGACCTTGTTCCAATGTTAATGGAGGAATATGGCCTCACAGATATGGAGGCCATAAACCTATTGTATCAGTCGAATACGTTTGCGAAAATAGAAGACCCTCAAACGGGGCTTTACTATCAGGGTGCTGTCTATGTATTTGAGTATCTGAAAGAAGAAATAGACGGCAAACGAAATTAGTCTTTCACAACACCTCTTTCAAGAACTGACCACTCGAGAGGTCAGCAGCTAACCACTTTGAGACACACCCCGTACACATCCTTGTTTTTTACATGAATATGCAGAAAATGCCCCGTTCCGCAGACTTCCTGATTTGCGGAACAAGAAATTCCAGGGATGCAGGATTTATTACTGCAAGATGTTGGGAAAGGAGAATTGGAAACTACAACACTGCATAGAGCGGCACATTGGTCAACTGCCCTTGTTCTTTATAGGGAAGCATGGAGTAGCGAATGGCCGTAAGTTCCTCATTCTCGCCAAGCAAACGTGAGAGAGAGTTTGCGCGGACATTCCCTTCAGCCTTAACCTCTATGGGAAGAAGACGTGCATCGCGCTGAATAAGGAAGTCAAGTTCAAGGCGCGAATTGTCCGAATTGTGGTAGTAGATTGGTTTCTGCTGATGGCTTGTCATTTGTTGGAGTACGTATTCCTCCGTCATGCCTCCCTTGTATTCGCTGAAGATGTTGTTTGCAAGCAGAACTTGTACGGCCTCCACGCCCACCATAGCTCCCAACAGTCCGATGTCGAGCAGATAGAGTTTGAACGCCGAAAGGTCTTCGTAAATGGGCAATGGCAAGGCTGGTTTGGTGCATCGGGGCACTTTGTACACCAATCCTGCATCGACCAACCACTTGATGGCCAACTCAAAATCAGTTGCACGTGCGCCTTTCCGCAGGGCACCATAGATGAATTTCTTGTTTTCCTTGAAGAGCTGCGAGGGAATGGATTTCCACACCATCCGTATGCGTGGCACCTGTTCCTTGGGGGCATGTTTGGAGAAGTCACGGTCATATCCGTTCAGAATTTCCATCTGTATGCGTCTGACCTCTTGTAAAGCTCCATCTTCCACATATCTGGCCACAGCTTCAGGCATACCACCCACGTAGTAATACTGGCGGAGCAGATCCACATACCGTTCATGCAACAGGTTTATGGTGTCAAAATCCCGTCCGACAAGCAGTTTGTACATTTCCCTCTCCCCTTTTGCCAAGAGAAATTCCTCGAAGTTCATGGGATAGATGTTCATCTCGTTGACTTTTCCCACGGGGTAAGACACACCACTATGAAGTGAAATGCCCAACAACGACCCTGCCACAGCCACATGATACGTCGGTGCATCCTCACAGAAGTACTTCAAAGCCTCGATAGCTTCGGGTATGTCCTGCACTTCATCCAGAATGATGAGTGTATCCCCTGGAGTTATATCGACCCCGGTCAACGCTCGTAGTGCACGAAGGATACGATCGATGTTGAAGTCTTGCTTGAAAATCAGGTTAGCCTGTTCGTTCTTACGACAGTTCACGTAAGCCTCCTTCTTATATTCCGTCCGTGCAAATTCACGCAGAAGCCATGTTTTTCCTACCTGTCTGGCTCCATTCAGAATCAGCGGTTTTCTGTCCGCTCTACCCTTCCACTCTATAAGTTGTTGTAATGCAGTCCGTTCCATACATAAATTACATTTTTCGACACATAAATACGATGCAAAGATACAAAAATCGACATATAAAACAATGGAATCACCACATTTTTCGACACTTATGAGGGGGTATTCATACGGTTTTTATCATGCTGACGCATCTGACGTATGCTTGACTACTGTTTCGGTTGACGTATTCAGATCCTTCCTATCGTCAGGATGACAAAGCATTGGAGAAGATACGAAAATAAGCAATACTATTCTTACCCGCACAAGATTAGCATTCTTTCGCCGAAGGAATGGCAATCCTTTGAAAAGGGCGGAAGATTTAGATCTTCAAGCGATAAGATTTAAATCTTCAGTGCCAACGTCTTAATCTTTATTGCGTTTTGTCATGCAGAAAAAAGATTGTCACAACACCTCTTTCAAGAACTGACCGGTGTATGACTCGGGACAAGCGGCCACTTCTTCGGGAGTGCCTGCAATGACGAGGCTTCCTCCACGATTTCCACCTTCAGGACCGAGGTCAATGATGTGGTCGGCACACTTGATGACGTCCATGTTGTGCTCGATGATGACTACCGTATGCCCACGATTGATGAGGGCGTCGAAGGCTTCCATCAGCTTGCGGATGTCGTGGAAATGGAGTCCCGTGGTAGGTTCGTCGAACACAAAGATGGTAGGCGAGGTCTTCTCGATACTCAGGTAGTAAGCCAACTTCACACGCTGGTTTTCACCACCAGAGAGTGTGGAGGATGATTGTCCCAGCTTGATGTATCCGAGGCCAACGTCCTGAAGGGGCTTCAGTTTGCGGGCTATCTTGGCTTGTCCGTATTCGGTAAAGAATTCGATAGCCTGGTTTACCGTCATATCCAGGATGTCGAAGATGCTCTTTTCTTGAAACTTCACGTCCAGTATCTCCTTCTTGAAGCGCTTGCCGTGGCACGATTCACACTCCAAAACGAGGTCGGCCATAAATTGCATCTCTACGGTCACTGTACCTTCACCCTTACACTCTTCGCAACGTCCGCCTTCGGAGTTGAACGAGAAGTGTCCGGCCGTATGTCCCATCTGCTTGGCCAGGGGTTGGTCGGCATAGAGTTTGCGTATGTCATCATAAGCCTTCAGGTAAGTTACTGGGTTGCTACGAGTGGATTTGCCAATAGGATTCTGGTCAACAAACTCAATGTTTGTCATCATCTGTATATCGCCTTCAAGACCCAAGTGTTCGCCCGGCCGTTCGCTGGTTTCGCCATATTCGCGTTTCAGGGCACGGTAGAAGATGTCGCGCACAAGGGTGCTCTTTCCAGAGCCGCTCACACCCGTCACCACCGTCATCACATTCAGCGGGAAGCGCACGTCGATACCTTTCAGGTTGTTTTCGCGTGCACCTTTTACCTCTATATAGTTGTTCCATGGACGATGTGTGAGTGGTGGTGTGATGACCTCCTCACCCAACAGATATTTCACGGTGTAGCTTTCGCTTCCGGGTTGCAGGTCATGCATGTCGCCCTCATAGACAACCTGTCCGCCCAAGCGTCCGGCCTGAGGGCCTATGTCGATGATGTAGTCGGCTGCACGGATAATTTCTTCGTCGTGTTCTACTACCACTACAGTGTTGCCCAACTCCTGCAACTGACGGAGCACACGGATAAGTCTTTCGGTATCGCGACTATGGAGGCCGATGCTCGGCTCATCCAATATATAAAGCGAACCCACCAGACTGCTGCCAAGCGATGTGGCCAGATTGATACGTTGGCTCTCACCGCCTGACAGGGTGTTGCTCAAACGGCTGAGGGTAAGGTAGCCAAGTCCCACATCCACAAGGAAGCGCAGGCGGTTGTTGATTT
>JAFXDL010000193.1 GCA_017516265.1 Bacteroidaceae bacterium | reverse complement strand
TATATATATACGCAACAAAGAGGTTTACGGATGGGCACCCGATGACAAGTGGGTGAAGCTGCACGTACAGAGCGTAGGAGAACTGGGCAAAGAGTACCCCCAACGCAAATGGGCAACAGAGGGTGACAGTCCTTCATTCCTCTATGTGGTTGACAATGGGCTGAACTTCCCTGAACATCCCGATTGGGGTGGTTGGGGCGGACGCTTCGACAGGGAGAAGAAAGCCGACATCCGCTCGATGAGTTGGGTGCCTCGTAGTGGACTTGATGAGACGAAATACGACCCTTACCTCATGTTAGGAAGTGCTGCCGAAGGTTCTGCTGCTATCCGCTTATGGCAACAGGACATCTTCAACGATTTTGAAGCCCGCATGCAATGGAGCACAACCAACGATTACCAATCGGTCAACCACCACCCTATTGCCGCTATTGGGCGTGACCTTTCTACGAATGTCGTTTACAAGACCATCCAAGCAGGAAAAAGGTTGAATTTGGATGCTCGTCGCTCTACCGACCCCGATGGAGACGACCTGACCTATCAATGGAGTTTCTATCCCGAGCCAAGCAACTATAAAGGAAAATTGGACTTCATGGGGAATCAAAGCAAACTATCACTTACCATCCCCTCTGATGCCAAAGGTTGTACGTTGCATCTGATTCTGCGTGTGACGGATAATGGAACTCCTGCTCTCACGAGCTATCGGCGTGTAATTGTGACGGTGAAATAATAACAAGAAACATAACATTCACAATGAAAAGACAAAACAACATTTTAGTAACAGCCCTTATTCCCCTGTTACTGACAGGTGCGTCCTGTACAACAACAACCGCTAATGAACCGCAATTGGCTTTTCCTACGGCTGAGGGATATGGCAAATATACCCGTGGAGGACGTGGAGGAGCTGTGTATGAAGTGACAAACCTGAACGACCATGGGCCGGGGAGTTTGCGCGAAGCCATCGAAGCCGAAGGACCCCGTACCGTTGTCTTCCGCGTATCGGGAACCATTGACCTTGAACGTCCGCTCACTATTCGTAATTCTTATATTACCATAGCCGGACAGACAGCACCGGGCGATGGCATCTGCTTGAAGCGCCATCCGCTGAACATCGGAGCCGATGAAGTCATCATCCGCTACATCCGTGTTCGTTTGGGCGATGAAACGGGACATGACACCAATGCCATCAGTGGACGTGGACACAAGAATATCATCCTCGACCACGTGTCGGCCAGTTGGAGCATTGATGAGACACTCTCCATCTACATGTGCGAAAATGTGACCATCCAATGGTGCATGATTACGGAAAGCCTTTTCGGCTCAAACCACGTCAAGGGCACTCATGGATTCGGAGGCATTTGGGGTAATAATTATTCGACTTATCACCACAACCTCATAGCCCATCACTCAAGCCGCAATCCGCGCTTTGCATCAGGCGGAGGTTTCAATGACTATCGCAACAATGTGCTCTACAACTGGGGATACAATAGTTGCTATGGTGGTGAGAAGCTGGTAAAGAACCAACCTCATGGAAGTTTTGACATCAACATGGTGGGCAACTACTACAAACCGGGGCCTGCCACACAAAGCGGAAAGGTGAGCTATCGCATTGCCAATCCGAGCAATCGGGGTGAGGAGGATTATGGAAGCTGGTACATCGAAGGCAACGTGGTGGAAGGTTATCCCGAAGTGACGGCAGACAACTGGGCAGGTGGTGTGCAAACCAGTGAAGAGATGTTGGCCAAAGTACGTCGCCACGAACCATGGCCAGCCATGCCTATCCGCGAAGAGAGTCCGACGGATGCCTACGAGGCCGTACTCAGCCATGCCGGTGCCAGCCTACCCGTGCGCGATGCCGTGGATAGCCGTATTATTGAAGAGGTGCGTGGAGGATATGCCACCTACGAAGGAAAGACATACAAAGAGCAAAAACGTCAACCCGACTTGTTGAAAAAGAGTGGTATCATCGATTCGCAAAACGATGTGGGCGGATGGCCGGTGCTGAACACCCTACCCGCCCCTGCGGATAGCGACCATGACGGTATGCCCGATGAATGGGAAAAAGTGCAAAAGCTCAATCCTAACGACCCCGATGACCGCAATCTGACCGATAAGGAGGGATGGACAAACCTTGAACGCTATCTGAATGGATTGGTACATCCTTCATTATAAGCCATTCTTAGTGGCCGAAAATGTAAATGTACTGTTTGATATTTGTCAATATTGTTTGGCTCTTCTGCAATTTAGTTGAAAAGATGTCTTTTTGTCTTTTGTTGAAAATAGACTTAAAAAATGAACATATGTTCAAGTGTCTCTGAACTTATGTTCAAGTGCCAACGAACATATGTTTGTGTCCATTTGAACTTATGTCAATTGCAGAAGAGCCAATTGTTCTTACAATTATTTATCTATATCTTTCTTCATTCTCAGATTTTTTTAGTTCCTTTGCATATTAGAATCAGATAACTAATAAAACGATGAAAAAGATAATATCCATATTTATTCTTCTCCTCTCCGCCTGTACCTGTATGGCGCAATACCATGTGGAGTCTCCTGATGGGGAAATCAGGGTGGACCTCCAGTCAAACAAAGGCCGAAAGGGAGCGAGCAAGTTCTTGGTGCCGACAAAAATGACGATGAAGGTTTCTTGTGAAGACAAGCAGGTGGTGAGCAATGAGATAGGCCTGACGGTGAAATCCGAAGGACGCAGATATGCGTTCGGAAAATCGGACATTATCCGTGCAAACAAAGGAGAGAATATGGTGGAGCATCCCGATATGCAGGATACGTTGTTGGCTGATTTCTCGGGAAGATACAATACCCTTTTGTTGGCCACCGACAAGGGTATGCTGCTCGAAGTACGGGTGTATAATGATGGTGTGGCCTATCGGTTCAGAGTGTCGGGTTATCCTACGGATTACAAGATACTGGAGGTGTGTGATGTCTTTCCCGATGAAAAGCCAATAGCCATATTGGGCACTTTTGAGGGCGATTATCTCTTCCCATGGCGCACGATGAAGGTGCAAGTGGCGGACAATGGAGACCGTCGTAAGAAAAAGATTACTACCATTACGAAAAGTCCGGCTCAAAAGGGAGGGTCGCGCATTGTGTCGTGGCGTGATGCACTTTCGTCCGTTTCGGTGGGAGTGTCCGTCAGTATGGATAATGGTGATACTTGGGGAGACATTGGGGACATCCACCACTTCAGAGCCGATTTCACATACAAGTACATCTATGGAGGAATCAGTGTCAGCTCTTGTTCAGAGATTCAGTACATACCTTGGGGGGATGACTTTTGGCCTTTTGATGGGGTAATAGCTGGTATCGATTCATGGGGCTTGGGAGTAAGAGGTGGATTTTGTCTGCCCGTACAGAATGGATACGAGGTGTGGAGTTTCATTCCCTATGTTGCCACTTCCATGATGCACTTGCACCAGCATGGCAAAGTCCGTCCGGATTTCAAACCTTTGGACATGCATAACCATTGGCTGGTGGGGCCGGGTGTCAAGGTGCAACTTGCTCATCGTAAGGATGTGATGCTTGGCGCCGGTTACGAATATCAGTTCTTTACAGACAAGAAAGCGCCCAAGGGGATGCACACTTTTTCGGTGTCTATAGGTAAGATGTTTTGATTAAAGATAGATATGAAGACAAGAAAAATCATTTTATTTTCAGTAGGAATTGTAGTTTTCCTATTCGGATTTTA
>JAFXDL010000192.1 GCA_017516265.1 Bacteroidaceae bacterium | reverse complement strand
GACAAAAATGGCTCTTGCAGTCTTGAAAAATGACCAAACGACAAAAGGAAGCATCAATCTCAAAAGGCTTAAAGCTGGATGGGACGAAGCATATTTGTCATTACTTTTGAAGAGCAACGCTTTTTAATGCGTCTGCCCTGAGGTACTTTTACCGTTATTATATACGTTATTTGTCGGTATAATAACGTATGTTTGGTGTAATATGTAATCACTTGTTCTCGATGAACGTCTCCAGTACGCGGCATGTACCGGAAGTCTCGGGGATGATTTCACAATCAGCGATAGCGGCCGGAATCAGGCAAGTGCTTCCTGCCGGGAGGTTGACCGTTTCGCCGGTTTCCCGTACACGGATGTCACAACATCCCTCCACACACATATATATAATAAAGGTATCCTGCTGATGCAAGTCGCGTTGGATGGCTCTGTCAAATTCCATCATGTTCACGGTGAAATAGGGTGTGTTTGCCACCTGGCAGATTTCATTCCTGTGTGCGGTGTATTTCGTGCGGTATTCCTTTTCTACATGAAAGTTCAGAGCTTGAGCAGCCAGTTCGGTGTGCAGCTCGCGAGGTTTCCCATTCATGTCGAGTCGGTTGTAGTCAAATATGCGATACGTGATGTCGCTGCTTTGTTGGATTTCGGCCAGAAGGATACCTCCGCAGATGGCATGTACCCTGCCTGCAGGCAGATAGAACACGTCGCCAGGCTTTACTTCGTGACGGGCCAGCACTTCGATGATGGAACCGTCTTCCACCCTGCGCCGGTATTCGTGCGGTGTCATTTCCTCCTTAAAGCCAGCATACAGATAGGCGCCTGGTTTGGCATCGATGACATACCACATTTCAGTTTTCCCCATTTCCCCGTATTCCCGTTGGGCCATGGCGTCATCAGGATGCACTTGGATGCTCAAATCCTTCTCGGCATCAATGAACTTGACCAGCAGGGGAAACAGATCTGCATACAACCTGGTGACATGCTCCCCTAATATCTCTTGAGGAAACTCGCTCACCACGTCACTGAGTGGACGTCCGGCAAAAGCGCCATTGGCCACAATACTTACACTGGAGGGTACGGCACTGACCTCCCACGATTCGCCGATGGGTTCGTCATCGGCAACCATTCCTTTCCAAGGTTTCAATTTGCGCCCTCCCCAGATGACGGAGCGCAGATTGGGCTGAAACAGCATTGGATACAAATGAGACATAATTCTCTACGATTTAAAATGCAACTTTTATGAATGGCGGACAGGTGTTCCGCTCATTTGGTGGCAAAGATAGGAAATTATATTAAGAACAAAGAATGAAGCGTGAAGAATTTTTGCCGAATGGTCATTTGCGCCTCTTCGTTTTGCGGGAAAAGGTTCGCGTTGTATATCAGTATCCTTGTCTAATTGATGCAGAAAAGTGGGTTTGTGGAATGTTTCGCTTTTCTATATGTTTCATTGTTTTTGTTTCATGTGTATAAAATGACATTTGTTATGTTGCAATTTGTCGCTTATAATATTAATAGGTACTTTTGCACCATCGTTTTGTAAAGTTTGATGGTCGTAATGACCGAATGGTAATAACAAATTATTAAAAAGTAGAGTGCATACACACAAGTGAAACATTTTTATGTTTACATCTGCGCTATCTTACTGACTACAGTTTTGTTTTCATGCTCATCTGATGATGACAGGCTGGAAACACCTGGTGGCGATGCAGCCGAGGTGTATGTCAGTGTCACCCTTGCAATGAACAAGGGTGAAGCTACTCGTGCATCTGCATCTCCCTCCGATATGGAGAAGGGACAAAGCTACGACGATGCCATCGAGTACGGAGATGTTGAACTGTATGTGTTCGATAAAGACAATAAATTTGTAGAGAAGGTTGCCATCTTCATTGCAGGTCCCAATGTGTGGCAGGGGTCGCTCAGCAACATCAGTCAAGCGGCGGTAAAGAATGGAGATTATTTCCACATCATGGCCCTGTGCAATCATAAGGGAGCCTTGAACACCAACTACAGCACCCCCACCGCAGGCACCACTACACTGAACGACTTCATCGCAAGCCTCTCCTTCAGCGGTTACACGGAGGAGTTCACCAAGAACCTGACGAAGAAGGATGCTCAGGGTAATGCGGTTTCCTCTTCATCTGATGCTTGTATCCCCATGTGGGGTATCAAGAGCATACAGTTCTCTCCCTCGGGTACGATGACATATGTGGGTACCATTGACATCTTGCGTGCCTTGGCTAAGGTTCGCATCGCTTTAGGAGGCGAAGCCAAAACTAAGAACTTCCAGCTGAAAGGTGCTTCTTTGAATGTGGCCAATCCCAATGGCTATCTGGCTGCACAGGCTCATGATGGCAGTCAGCAGGCTTACATCACAGAGACCCGTAGCGGTGGAAACGGATATACCACCAATTGGAATTATGTGGAGAATGGTACAACCAACAAGGAAGATTTCAATGGTGACAATGACCTGGATGACAAACAGGATGGAATCATCTATCCCAGTATCTTCTCGGGTACCTCAACAATCAGCGAAGGATTGAATTTCTCCAAAGTGACAGAGAATGGAAACGAATATTACGTCATCTATATTCCCGAATATAATCATTTCGACGATGGTGACGAGGAGGTTCAGACTCCCGCCACCATTGAATTGACGATTGCGGACGAGGCAGGAAATCTGGTGAAGGATTCTAAAGATCAGAATTACAAGCTTCATTTTGCCGACTATAGCAATGGCAAATCACCCAATGCTCCCCAGTGGGACATCATCCGCAATGATATTTACGACTATACCATCACCAAGATAGAAGCCGGATTGCAAGTGGAACTTCAGGTTGCAGAGTGGGCTGTGTATGAGCATTCGACGGGAGTGGTGATGTAAGTGAAGAGGGGACCCACCCCCGGCCCCCTCCCTGTAATGGAGGGGAGTGAAGAACGAAGAATGTGAAGTTGATGAAGATTCTCTTGAACGAATCCGATGTTGTCCAGTGTGTGTCTTGTCCTTCGTTACTTGCAGACTTAAATCGAACTAATAATGAACAGTATGTATAAAGAAACGGTAAAGAGTCGTTCGGTTGCCTGGTTGGCAGCCCTGATGGCCATATTGATGATTGCCTGTAGTGATACCCAGCAGGTCGAACAGGAGTTGCCCCTTGGTACGCCGGTAACGGCTCACTTCCGTTTGGCAACAGCGAACAGTGGTGTTACTACACGTGCTGAGGCCGAAAACATGAAAAGCTGGGTGGTGATTATTACCAATAAGGCTGATGGTGCGGTGGAAAACGTTTTCACTAAAGACAATGTAGGAAATCTTACGGAGGATGTTGTTGCAAACTTTACAACCCAAGTCACCACAGGCACCAAGCGTATCTATTCATTTGCCAATATCACATTGGAGGAGCTTATAGCCGCTATAGGAACTGCAGAGCCTATAGCCGGCGACCCTATAGCAACTATAAAGTCTATAGCTAATATAGAAGCAGCTATAAGAACTGCCACCTTCCTTCCTAAAGGCAACAACTGGACATCAGCCAATAACACCAAAGGCATCCCCATGAGTAATTGGCAGGATCTCGAAAACAAGAGCGATGGCAAAACCTATACCCTCTATGTCTGCCGTATGATAGCCAAGGTGGAATTTAAGTTGAAGAACGAGACGGGTCAGGATATCACAGTCAAGAACGTCACCATCAGCGACATCACCTCCAATGAATCACCAGTCATGCTAATGCCTAAGACTTCCGTAACGGCAGAGAGGGATATCAAACAATCTATAAATCTCCCAATGGCTTCCGATGACGCTTCTGTTTCGGTTGAGACGACAGAAGTGAAAGCTTTAAAGGAAGATGGCACTGATGCCATTACATTGTCGGCAGATGCGACCACCCCTACCTCTGTCACCGTCTATGTCAACGAGAGCCAGGTGCAGTCCGATTACGGCCTGTTCCGTCTGACACTCACCATCGACCGTGGTACGGGTGAAGAAGAGGAGTTGCGCTATGCCCTGTTGAGCGACGAAAATTCCAATTGGACATGGATAGCCCGCAACGACCATCGCATTATCCCCATCACCATCGATGATTACAAGCTCGACCTTGTTCCCGTTGATTTCCCGCCCATCGGTGTCTATCCCGCTTCTGTCAAGGAGGACGAAGAAGGCACCTTCACCTGTACCTTCTATGCCGGTGGCGAGTTCTATTTGGCTCCCGTGGTTACGAGGTATAGTGCTGGTGTCCCCTTGACAATAGATGTCTTCAAGGCTTGGAATGGGACAGGTGCAGATGCTCAGGCGACAGGTGCTGCTACTGGTGAAATTCACATTGGGGAAGAACGTGGCGCTGGTGCTATGGTTTATGGCACTTCTGAAGTTAATCATCTCCGTTATGCAGATTTGACAGGTTATGAAAAGATGGTAATAGAGGGAACTCCCGGTGTTCAGCTCCGTGTGTTGATGAACCGTCTTGTTAATGAGGGGCAGGTTGCAGATGGCAATTTGACAGAAGTGAATGTAACTATCGATGCGGATGGCAAAGCCGAAGTGAGTTTTTCAGGAATGGAGTTTGTTCACTTGAACGCCATCAAGACAAATTGGGGCAGTCCTGCTGGTACTATCACAAAGATATCCCTTGTGAAACCCTATAGCTGGAATATCACAAGTTTCACCACTCCTGAGACTACCCCGGCAGGAGATTCCAATAATACCACAGCCATTTACGCCACTCCCTTGAGTTGGAATGGAAAAGACCTCGTGTTGACCGGTGAATTCAATAACGGTGTCACAGGTGAAGCCTATCACGAACTCACGGTAACGGTGAACAAAGGCAATGGAGTGACCCAAACCCTCTTGGGTCGTATTTGGGTGAAGTTGGCAGGGGGAAGCAATTAAAAGCGTAGACTCACCCCTCCACCCGTAGGGTCCCCCTCCCCTAAGACAGGGGAGGATAAAAATGCACCGAACGCTATGCAAGCGATAGATGCAAGCAGAAGTAACTACAACTCTCCCCCTGTTTTAGGGGGAGTGACCGCCACCCCAAATAAGAATGGGTTGGCAGTGAGGGGGTAAGAATTAATAGTAACAAAGAAAAAATACCCGTGGGACTCCCACGCTACGATAACATAGAAAGTAGAAAGATATGAAAAAGATAGTAGCATTTATAGCTGTTTTGATTTATATGACCTGTACCGCGACGGTGTGGGGGCAGGCTGATTATACTAGTAGTATAAAGAATGCAGGGTTTGATACGTATGCATCAACAGGAAGTGGAGATACCAAGACAGCTGACAATTGGACTTTTGAGGTGAAAAATAATTATGCCACTAATTTCACGAACATTAATAACTGTGCCGAGCAATGGAAACGCAACTTCAATTTCTATCAGGATGTTGTGAATCTTCCCAATGGACTTTATAAAGTTTCAGTACAGGGATTCTATCGGGATGGCGGTATTGGTGGAGCGAATGCTAAAGCAAGAAAAGCATATCTTTATGCCGATGAAGCAGAAATTCCTTTGATGAATATTCTAGATGAGGAAGGCAGTGGAGTGACAGGAGGAAGTACTGTTTCAGGATATAACAGTAAATTTCCCAACAACATAACAGAAGCATCGACTGCTTTTACCAATAATTATTATTCAGATAACAGTCTGTATGTGATGGTGTCAGACAACAATCTTCGTATCGGAATCAAGAAGGATGAAACCTTTGATGCCGATTGGGTATGCTTCGATAATTTTAAATTGACCTATTACGGAACTTCTGCATCTTTTTATCTCCGCAACCGGGAGACAAAAAAGTTTCTGACAGGAGGCAATAACTGGGGTACACAGGCATCGTTGCATGAAACTGGTATAGATTTTGAATTAACACTGTCAAATGGGAAGTACACCATCAAATCCAATGTTGGAACAGAAAATAGTATTTATCTGTCTCCTGATGGAGAGTCAGGCTTTCTTAATAAAGCCCCAACTGAATATAAATTTGAGAATGTGGATGAAAACTTCTATGTCATTTCTACAAATGGCACTGCAAACTTCCTTACTTCCAACAATAGTGATACAAGAGCCAAATTCAATGGTAGCGATAAGACTTTACCTTCTGCCCAATGGGAATTGCTGACCAAGCAAGATTTGATTGACGAACTATCTGCGGCTTCAATGGACAAACCAATGAATGCTACATTCCTGATATCTGGATTTGATTTCAATATGTATGATTCCCGTAATACAAAATGGGGTGGGGATCCTAGTATGAATGGATATTTTAATGTGTCTGCTAATGGTTACAAACGATATGCAGAAAAAAAAGGTGGAACTAATGGCAGTTCGTTTAATGTGACACAAACCCTTACGGGATTGCCCAAAGGGTATTATATACTCACGGCACAGGCTTTTTATCGGAATGGTACGGATACGGAGAACACCAATGTCAACGCGTACATTTATGCAGGTGAACAGTCCGTTAAAGTTCCTGCCATTAATGATGGTGGAACTATTCCTGTAGATACAGATGAAAAAGGGGTTGCGGATGCTTTTTATAATGATAGAGGACGTTATAAAACCACTCCATTATTAGCTTATGTAAATTCAGACAATGGTAGTCTTACTATTGGTATCAAAAGTGATGTGGCGGTAGCCAATGACTGGACGGCCTTTGATAATTTCCAGTTGCTTTATTGCGGTGACTTGTCTGGGCTTTACACAGGCGGTGGTAGTTATTATCTGCAGAATGTCGCTACAGGTGAATATTTGCAAGGAGGAATGTCTTATGGAACCAAGGCTGTTCTTGGGAATGGTATAGAGTTTTCTCTTGAGCGTCAGTCTAATAATGGAACGTATCGCATAGGTAGTGGTATCGCGAGTAGGACTGATTATAAATATTTGTGCGATGAAGCGAGTATAGACCATATTGCAACAGACTTCTTTATCACGGAGACATCTAGTGGTAGTGGAATCTATACTATCTCTACGACAATTGATGGATGTACAGGTGAAGGACAAGCCAATGATGGCGTATCTGGTCGTCTGTTGACCGCTAAGGATGCCACGTTTTCCATTGACTTGAAGTATGTACATTTCAATATTTGGGATTCACCTCTGCCAGGTGCTTCGTGTACCACTGTCAATGGACCTTGTACGATTTATAATTTGAATAATGGCGATCCATTGTTTTATGGTGATGGCAATGTTGGATATTTGCATTATGCAGATATTTCGGAATACCAGTCGTTGACCATTAAAGGTACGGGAGGAGGTAAATTGCGTGTACTGCTGAACCGTACAAAAGACGGAGGAACTGTGGAGGAAGGAGCTTTGACGGAAGTCTGGCTGGATATGAGCAGTGGCAGTGCCACGTTGGATTTGACAAAGTATCCCTATGCACATCTTCATGCAATCAAAGTGGGGGAGAGAACCGTGACTGTAACCGAGGCCACCTTGCAGAAGAAACAACAGGCTGTGACTTTTGAATCGGGCAAGAAGTCAACCGATGCTTATTCGCAGTGGCGCTTTGTGACTGAGCAAGATCGCCTTACTGACCTTGCTACTGCCACCCCTTCACGACCCAAGGATGCTACATTCCTGATAAAAGGAGCCAGTTTTACTGTAGGTGATGAACGGAGAAGCCGATGGACAGGTAATGGGTTCGACGTGGCACGTGGTTGGGAAAGACCGGATGATGGTGCTGCCGGTGTTAAGTCAGAAGGACGCATTGATGTTTCACAGCAACTGTACAACCTTCCCAATGGAACTTACATCATAACCATGCAGGGTGGACATAAGAATGGAACAAATGCCCAGTTCTATGCTAATGACGAATCCGTAGCCTTGGCGGCCGTTGCTACTGATGTGACGAATGTTGCTTCGGCATCTTTATCTACTTATTATACTACGAACTACCAACAGACATTGAAGGTCAAAGTGACCAATGGTTCATTGAAGTTGGGTGTGAGCGGTGATACACCAAGCAATACAGAAGACAATCTCTTGTTCTTCGACAATTTCAGGCTGACCTATTTGGGAAATGTAGAGGAGAATACCTACTACATGCGTAATGTGGCGACGCGTGATTTCATTCGTGCTGGTGGGCATTATGAGGCACAAGCTATTCGCGATGATTGGGGATTGGCCATGAACTTTATAATAAAGAGCGGAGGAACTATTTGTTCCATCGACAGCCGTATCTCTAACGGTGGAGACAATCAGTATCTTGGAACCAATGGCTTTTTGGATTCTCCAGAGACAGAATTTACATTGGAGAATTTAGGTAATAACAAGTATGCCATCCGCACGACTGATAGTAAATACTTGGCTACGGCCGATGGTGATAACTATGTCAATTTCGACCGTGGAGTACAATCTGGCGATACTCATGCCCAGTGGGAGCTGTTGACGCGTGAACAATTGATAGAAGAACTGAAGACCTCTGGTGCATCAGACAGCAACCCTAAAGATGCTACATTCTTGATTGAAGGTTCAAACTTGGGCCGTCATGACCTTCGCAACAACAGTACCAACTGGACGGGTATTGACTTCTCGTCCAATGAATATGGAGGTGTAGAATCTGTAGATTGGAATTCACAGGATAACTATGCCAACTCTGTGATAGAGAAATTCAACAAGAACTTTGATACTTATCAGACCATCAGCGGACTGCCGGCAGGTGTGTATGAACTGACAGTGCAAGGATATTATCGCAGTGGAAATACAGCTACAGCGGCAGGCAAGACAAACGACGGTACGGACATCCTTCGGCCCATCCTCTATGTGAAACAGGAAGGAAAACTGATTGGACAGGCTCCGCTACATTCCATCTTTGACGGAGGTGTGAGTAATCAAACCGATGGATTCTCCACTAGTGTCAACGGTGAATGGCTGCCCAACTCACTGAGTGATGCAGCCAAGACATTCCGCGACGACCATTACATGCCCAGTGGTGAATGTAATAAG
>JAFXDL010000191.1 GCA_017516265.1 Bacteroidaceae bacterium | reverse complement strand
TGCTTGATGACGGACGATTGACGGACAACAAGGGACGTGTGGTGAACTTCAAGAATACCATCATCATTATGACTTCGAACCTCGGAAGTGCCTATATCCAGAGTCAGTTTGAACGTCTGACGCCCGTTAATCGGGACGCACTCATCGAAGAGACGAAGAACGAGGTGATGGGAATGCTGAAGAAGACTATCCGCCCAGAGTTCTTGAACCGTATCGACGAGACCATCATGTTCCTGCCGCTTGACAAAGAGGAAATAGAGCAGATTGTCCGCTTGCAGATTGAGGGCATCCGCCGCATGTTGTCCGATAATGGAGTGACCCTCCAGCTGACCGATGCTGCCGTACAGTTCATCGCCTCCACGGGCTACGACCCCGAGTTTGGTGCCCGTCCCGTGAAGCGTGCCATCCAGCGCTATCTGCTGAATGACCTCTCCAAGAAACTACTGGCACAGGAGGTCGATGGTTCGCGACCCATCAACGTTGATGTTGCTGGCGACGGACTGAGGTTCAGCAATTGAAGTTGAAAGGAAACTTTAAGAGCCCCTCCCTAACCATCCCCGAAGGAGAGGGGACTGTAAATGTCTCACCTTTGAGCATCTCCCCTCCCTTGGGGGAGTCGGGGAAACAAAAAAAGTCTGTTGTACCTTTTCAGGTACGGCAGACTTTCATTTCTTGTGTAAGATACGTCAGATTCTGTTTCTTACTTTACGCAAGCAGAATCGCACTTTACTGAATCGCAAGCAACAGAGTCGCAAACAACAGCAGTGTCACACTTTGCAGAGTCGCAGCAAACTGTTGTAGAATCGCAAGTTTCGTTGTTAGCAGTCTTGTTGCCACAAGAAGCGAAAGAGATTGCAGCAAAAGCAGCAAAAACCAATACCAAATTCTTCATTTCTTTTCTTTTTTAATCTGTAAAACAATCATTTTTCTTAAAATCGGCTGCAAAGTTAGATACTTTTTTCGTTGGTTGTATCACTTTTGCCCTTTTTTTTGCGTGTATTTCTTATATTTCGTTAATGTAATGGCCCAGTTCTCGCATATAAATGCTAATTTTGCTCGTTCTAAGAGACATGGTATGACAGACAATCGTATATTTCAGGACAAGTCGGCAGTGTTCTACACCCTAGGATGCAAGCTGAACTTTGCAGAGACATCCACGCTGGGCAAGCAATTGAAGGAGGCCGGTGTGCGTACGGTGCGTAAAGGCGAACGTGCCGACATCTGTGTCATAAACACCTGTTCGGTGACTGAGGTGGCCGACCGCAAGTGCCGCCAAGCAATTCACCGGCTGGTAAAGAATCATCCCGGCGCTTTCGTGGTGGTGACGGGCTGCTATGCCCAGTTGAGTCCCGAACGGATAGCAGGCATAGGAGGGGTTGATTTGGTTGTCGGTGCCGAGCAGAAGGGACGGATTATGGAACTCATCGACGAGGGGCTGGCCAAGCGGGATGCTGCAGGAAAGATTCTGGCTACCCCGATGAAGGAAATCCGCACGTTTGCCCCTTCATGTTCGCGCGGTGACCGCACGCGATACTTCCTGAAAGTGCAGGACGGATGCGATTATTTTTGTACTTATTGTACCATCCCCTATGCCCGCGGGCGCAGTCGGAACGGAAGCATCGCCTCGCTGGTGGAGCAAGCCCGCCAGGTGGCTGCCGAGGGCGGAAAGGAGATTGTCATAACGGGAGTGAACATTGGTGATTTTGGCAAGACTACAGGCGAATCGTTCTTCGACCTGGTGAAGGCCCTGGATGCTGTGGAGGGGATTCAGCGTTATCGCATCTCGTCCATCGAGCCGAACCTGCTGACGGATGAAATCATCGACTATGTTGCCCGTTCCCGTGCGTTCATGCCACATTTCCATATACCGCTGCAATCGGGATGCGACGAGGTGCTCCGCTTGATGCACCGCCGGTATGACACGGCCTTGTTTGCCGACCGCATAGCCCATATCAAGCGGGTGATGCCTGATGCTTTCATCGGAGTGGATGTCATTGTGGGTACTCGGGGTGAGACGGAAACATATTTTGATACCACCCACCGTTTCCTTGATGGGCTGGACATCACGCAGCTGCATGTTTTCAGCTACTCCGAACGGCCGGGCACACAGGCTTTGAAGATTGACCATGTGGTGATGCCCGAAGAGAAGCACCGGCGCAGCCAGTTGCTGTTGGAACTGAGTGATGCGAAGACTCAGGCTTTCTATGCCCGCCATATTGGAGGTGAGGCAACCGTGTTACTGGAGCATCCCAAACCGGGACAACCCTTTCATGGATTCACGGATAACTATGTGCGCGTAGAGGTGGCCGATGCACCGTCTCACATGGACAACCAGCTGGTGCGTGTCCGTTTGGGAGATTTTAATGAAGACAAAACGGCTTTGAGGGCTGAAATGATAAACTAGTGTATGCAAAAACTTTCCATCGTCATATTGAATTGGAATGGGGCAGAGATGCTCCGCAAGTTCCTTCCTTCGGTGATAGCTCATTCTGAAGGGGAGGGCATAGAGGTTTGTGTGGCAGACAATGCTTCCACCGATAATTCTCTGGAGGTGATGCGGCAGGAGTTTCCCGATGTCCGCCTGATTCTGTTGGACCGTAACTATGGCTTTGCCGAAGGTTACAACCGGGCGTTGACCGAGGTGGATGCCGAGTACAGCCTGTTGCTGAACTCCGATGTGGAGGTTGCGGAGGGATGGCTCAGTCCTATGCTGGCTTATATGGATGCTCATCCTGAGGTGGCAGCTTGCCAACCCAAAATCCGTAGCTGGCATCGGCGTGAAGAGTTTGAACATGCCGGTGCATGTGGTGGATACATGGATAAGTATGGATACCCTTTCTGCCGGGGGCGTATGATGGATACTGTGGAGGTGGATGCAGGACAATATGACACGGTGGTGTCTGTCTTTTGGGCTACGGGTGCAGCTTTGCTTGTCCGCACGGCTGACTATCGCGAAGCAGGTGGGCTGGATGCCCGCTTCTTTGCCCACATGGAGGAGATAGACCTCTGTTGGCGCTTGCGCTCCCGAGGAAGGGGCATTGTCTGCATTCCTCAGAGTGTAGTCTTTCATGTGGGTGGTGCCACACTGAATAAGAGCAATCCGCGAAAGACCTACCTCAACTTCCGCAACAATCTGCTGATGCTTTATAAGAATCTTCCCGAGGAAGAGTTACACGCTGTCATGCGTGTGCGCTGGTGTCTGGATATGCTAGCCGCTGTGCAATACTTGCTCAAGGGGGAATGGGGGAATGTACGTGCCGTCTTCCGTGCCCGTAGGGATTATGCCGACATGCGTGCGTCTTACCAGAGCGTCCGTTCCGAGAATCTGTCCAAAACGGTATGTCCCACTCAACCCGAACGCTATCCGTGGAGCTTGCTTTGGCGGTATTATGTCCGTAGAAAGCGTACTTTCAATTCGTGAAGTATTTGCGAATATTTATTCTTCCATTTTCTCAAGAATCTCTAGTTAGCAAGCGTCAGCATCATTTTCTCCAATGCTTGTGTGCGTTCGGGCCATGTCTTGTAATCATCGGCCTTAATGCATAATTCCTGACAGGGCTTGTCTGTCACGACGAGGCGGCATGGGCTGCATTTGCCTTGTGCTGTCAGGATGTCGGCCATAGCAGAAGCATTTCCGGCCTTTATCCAACTCTCAGCAGTATGTCCATTGCCGATGACCAAGGTGATGACGGGTGCATTTTCGTTAGCTTCAGGGTGGCGGTATTCAGCTTTGCCATTTGCATAGTCGTAGCTCACGGTGCCGTGTGCTATATTTCCGGATGTGTACATGTAATAGGTTCCTTTTTTGCCATAAGAGAGGCTGGGCTTGAATCCCAGGCAGGGTGACAGGTACATGTTGCAGGGGTCGCACACACGGGTGCCATCTACGTTGAAGCAGTATTCAAACACCTTGTCTGCTGCATCAGGAAGAGTGGTGCTCCACACTCCGTCACTGTCGCGCTCCATGGTGATGGATCCCTCTGTAAGTTCACATTCCAGTGAAACGCTTTGGGCTTGGGGAGCCTTGAAGCGGAATGTGACACCAGTTCCTTCAAATTCGGGTGAGACAATGGCGCGTGGAAACATCCGTGCCATAACTCCTGGGGTGAATTGTGGCTCTTCTCCAGTCTTGGGAAGGGTGGAAGTCGCTTGGCTCATGGCTGTTTCTGATGCTTCGGGATTGAAGAGCAATGGCAACGTGCGGCTCAGGAAGTATTTGGCATTCATCCATGTGTGGCCGAACTTGTCATCGGTATATTCCTTCACGCAGCGTATCCCCTTTTGGTCAAGAAACTCAGTATAGTCGCGTGCATTGCCGAACAGGAAGTCATCGGTTCCTACTCCTAGCCAGAACAGGCGTATCAGTCCGTTTGTCTCGGCTGCATTGTCATACACATGGGGGATGTCAGTATTGGTGAACGAACTGTACGAACAGAGGTAGGCAAACTTGTCGAGGTTGCGCAATCCGTTGGAAAGTCCTTGGTTGCCACCACGAGAGAAACCTCCGATGGCACGGCTCTCGCGGTTATTGATGGTGCGGTAGTGACTCTCAACGTATGGCATCAGGTCATTGATGAGGTCGTTAGAGAAGACATCACCTCCGAATCCCATGGCCGGCATCCCCACCTTGGGGGCTTGAGGAAGCAACTTGTTGGGATTGCCATACGGCAGTACCACTATCATCTCCTTGGCTTTCCCTTCGGCCAGCAGATTGTCCAGGATGTAGTTCACGCGTCCTACCTTATAATATACCTCTTCCGTATCAGTGGTTCCGCTGATGAGGTAGAATACGGGGTAACTCTTCGCTGTGTCGGATGAATATGAAGCCGGGAGATATACCATTGCCGTATTGGTGCCGCCCAGACTTTCTGAGTAATAGTGTATATGCTCCATGCGTCCGTGTGGCACTTGTCTGATGTCGTGTGGTAATGTCCCCTCTTTTGCCGGAATCTCCAATAGGCTGTTCTTGAACCCTTCGTTGGGGAAATATTGGTCACACATGGGATCCATCACCCCAATACCGTCAACTTGGAAGTTATACGGATACATGTCTGGTGCAGCTGGGCCTACGGTTGCCCTCCACAAACCGGTGAGGCTGTCGCGGTGCATGGGATTCTTTCCTGCAAACTGTATGTCAACAAAAACCTCCTTGGCCTGGTCGTTCTTGTATTGGAAGGTCACAGTACCGTCATTGTTGAAGATGACAGGTTCATACTCGGTCGTAGGTACTTGGTTGCAGCAGGTCAGTACGATGCTCATGCATGTGCCTGCCAATGTGTTTATTATCTTTTTCATGTCTGTCCTTTGTTGCATGGTTGAATGATGCGACAAAGGTAGGACTTTCTTGTAAAACACATTTTCACGGATGTTGCATATCTTTGTTTATTTATGGAGCATCAGAGGTAAAAGGATATTTCACTCCGCTATTGCTTCAGAATGTATGATATTTCTTCTGCCGAATTGACCAGGTGGGTAGGTGAGTATTGCAGCAACTCTTCTTTGGGACGGAATCCCCAAGTGACTCCAATGCTTCCCACACCAGCATTGAGGGCTGTCTGCATATCCACTCCCGAATCACCGATGTAGATGACCTCGTCTTTGTGGACAGGGACAAGGGCAAGGATGTCCTCCACTACTTGCGGATGGGGCTTTACGGGGATTCCTTCGCGCTGGCCGAAGATGGCAGCAAATCGGATGGAGGGGAAATAGTGGCGGATGAGTTTCTCCGTTGCACGCTGGTATTTGTTGGATGCTACGGCCAACTGGACTCCTGTAGCTTGCAGATGCTCTAATAGTTGCGGAATACCCGGATAGGGCATACTCAAGTCGGCATTGTGTTCATCGTAATAAGGCAGAAATTGTGCACGGATACGCATGACATTCTCTTCGGTGCGTGCTTCGGCAGGCAAGGCGCGTTCGAAAAGTTTGTTGATGCCGTTTCCTACAAACATGGGGTAGGCACTGATGGGATGAGTGGGGAAACCGCAAGCCTCCAGAGCCTGATTGGTGGCTGTGGCAAGGTCGGCAATGGTATTGAGCAGGGTGCCGTCGAGGTCAAAGATGGCAAGATGTTTGGACATGATTCCTTTTAATGTCTATAAAATTATTGGTCACTAATCTGAACTGTTTCTTTTTCGAACACAAAGAAACAAAGACACAGAGTCATTTTCTTTAGATACAAGAACTCTGTGTCTTTGTGTGTCATTGGCCGCTAGTAGTTTGCTAGCTCGTTACTCTCCAATTTTCACTTCACACGGATGCTCCAGCTCCTTTTTCCACTGTTTCATATAGGCAAACCACTCTTTGGCATTCTTGAAACCGAAAGATTCGCGTAATGAAGCAAACGAAATGTGGTAAGTGAAACCCGCTTGTCCCTTTGCTCCTACGGTGTAGAGCAGATTCTCAGTCACAGGTTGTTCTTCCTTGACATATCGGTTGGGGATGCATACGGCCAGACCTACCGTCTCCAGTTTGCGCCCAATGGTGTCGTTGGCACCGGCAGGCCAGTCGGTACCCCAGCATCCAATGAGACCTTTGTGGTCCGTAAAGTGCTCGGAGTTCTTCAC
>JAFXDL010000190.1 GCA_017516265.1 Bacteroidaceae bacterium | reverse complement strand
CTCCAGCACGTCACCCACCACCTTTGTGCTTTCCACTCTCTCGTTGCCCTGTATGATGCGAAAAAGGATGTCGGCAATGTCTGCCTTCTCTCCGTCTTCTGGTCGCCACCATTCTTTGTCAAACTTGGTGTTCACATATAGGTTGGGGTAGTCGATGAGCTTTGCCTGCTCCTGCCATTCTTCGATGCCGTCGTGATCGGGATATAGGAAGATGTCACGTCGTTGCTCAATGAGTGGCTTTAATTTCTCCCGTGTGAGGTTGGTCTTTCCACCACAAGCCATCCACAAGTTCCGAACCATGCCACCGTAGCAGATAGCCATGAAGAGTGCCGTCTTCTCGCTCTCCACGATGTTGATGGTGGCGTGTGGTGCAAGGTTCAGCAAGTGCATTCCGTAGAGCGTCTTCTTTGCCTCCCATTGTTCTCCGTCGTACTTTCCTGCCTTGAACAGCCTTGTATGTATCCAGCTGAAGTTCCCACGGCTTTCCTTGTCCCTGTGGCCGTCGGGCTTGTAGAGCATCATCTTGCCTGTTCGGATGATTCCTTCCTCGTCGATGTTCCAGAACACCGTCAACCCGTCCTTCGAGTGTCCCACCATGTAGGCGTTCAGCACCTTCGCCACTCGTGCCCGTTGTGCCGCGTCCCACTTGATGCCACGAAGCCAGTTGCATAGGTTGTCGTCGGTCGTATCGAGCGTCCTTTTCACCATCGTCGGAGGCAATTCAAGCAACGGAAGGGGTGGGGGAGGAGTGTGTGGTGCCGAAGGTTTCACCACGAACTGCTCCGCTCCCTCCACCTCGATGCCGTATTTCTTTCCAAGCCACCGTATCGCATCGGGAAACGTGAGGCTTTCGTGTTTCATCAGAAAGTCAACAGGTCCACCCGTCTCGCCACAGCTGAAGCAAGTGTAGATGTTCTTTCGAGGCGACACCTTGAAGGATCCGATGTGCCTGTCCTGATGGAATGGACATAAGCACTCGTATTCGGTGCCGCTTTTCCTCAGTGAGTAGAACTCACCAACCACATCCACAATGCTTGCCGCGTCCTTGATGCGTTTGATGGTGTAATCGTCAATCATTATTCAAGTTAACTTAAAGCAAAGTTCAAGTTAACTTAAAGTTTGGTTTAAGTTAACCTGAATTATTTTGTCCTAATATCTCTCTAAAAGCCCCAACCTTATATGTTCTATTTTTGCGCGTGTGCGTGCGCAAGGGTTCCCGTGGGCTGTTCGCCCTTTGAGTGCCCGCCCATATCAACGGGCACAAAGGGCTGCCCATCCTTGCGCTTCGCCTGCCTGGGCGTGTGTAATATATTTTTTTATAGAATAAAAAATATTTATCGCGCATGAATACGCACACACGCATGAGGATTATTTACCTTGTGTTTTCTTCACAAGTGCATTGATAAAAGCTCGCATCTCGTAGAAGTTGGCATAGCGTACTCGACCTCCATTGTGCCATACCCTGCTTGCCTCGAATGGGTCTGTTGTGACTGTTCCCCAATCAGTCAAGGCAGCTTGTCCGAATATGTCCAGTTGAGCACCCTCTTCTATCTTGTCGAGAAGGATGACCTCTCGTTCTGTCACCTTTCCGTTTTCTGCTCGCAGGTAGGTGATAATGTCACCCTTCTTGAACGGCATCCCATCTGGTAGTTTTCCGTCCTCCTTGATAAAGTTGTTTTTTCTCATCGTCAAAATGGAAATATCAGTTGTTCGTTAATATACAGCCTTGGCACTTTCTGTCCTTTCTTCATTTCCTCCTTTGGCTGCTCAAGGAAGAAACGGCTATTCATAGATATTTGCATCACCTCCTTCTGGTCATCTTCATTCACCACACCTTCAGGCTCGAAGATGTTGGCGATGATGGTTGAACGGGATGCAGGCCACTCTACATTCTGCTGTCGGTTGGTTATCCAAGCCTTAATGGTGCGTGGATCATACTTCTTCTTTTCCTCTTCTCTCACGCCAAGTTCAACAGGAACACCCCAACCCATCGCCCTGTCTTCCACCACGAAGTACCAGTCCTCTTGATCCTTACCACGAGCCTTCGTTTGTTTTATCTCGAAAAACACGTTGGGGAAATCCTTAAAGCGTTTGTCCTGATGTGGTGCCTTGTGCTTTCGGATGATGAACACCTCCGTCACCTTTCGCTCAGCAATAGAGCCAAGTGAGCCAACCAGCTTGTCAGTCATTGGGTTCTCATGCAACACGCACCACATGGAGATGTTCTTTGCCGTTGACCACGCCATCAGTTCACGGATGATAACCGAACATTCCTGCTGGTCGTTGTAGTCGTTCACAATATCCAGCAAACCGTCAATGAACACCACCGTTGGCTCTATCTCCCACATCAGCTGAAGAATCTGCTTGTAACGGTCTTCTGCCTGGGTGGTGTCCCTCAGTCGAGCCACCTTGAATCGGTCACTTGGCTTGTTGTCGTCAATGCCAGCCAAGGTGCAGACGCGGTTCTTGATAGCGATGGTGTCATCTTCTGACTGCTCCGTGTCGATGTAAAGCACCGAAGGATTATCACCTTGTATCTGGCATTGCATCCCACCAAACTTGCCGCTAAGTATCGCAGCCATGATCTGCGACATGAATGCCGTCTTGCCATGTCCTGCCTTACCGCCTACAATGTGCAAGTCGCCACGTTTTGCAAAGCTGATGCCGTTGTGCGATAGCGTCCACTTTGGAGGCGTGTATGGCTTGGCAAAATCGAGCAGCAAGCCTGTTGTGTCTGTTCCGAACCATTTCCTATCCTTCAGCAGTTCTGGCGGTTTTTCCGGCAATGGCGGTAATATATTTGTTTTATCTTCGCTCATAGTTCCATTTCAAAAAAAATGAGAGCGTGGGTCGGCCAAACCTTCCACACTTGCCCACACATCCACAAGTCCTACGCATTTTATCCAAAACCTTGCGGATGTCTTATCAGTAATTCGCTCTCTCGTCACTTATCAAGTCAGGTTCTCAAGACCTCTACATCCTTACCGTGCGGCCACCACTCACAAAAGTATTCATCAGAACGGCAGATCATCCTCACCCTCCTTTCCTTCTTCTCCGCTTGTGGCATCTTCAGCCATCTGTGTCAAATGCAACTTTGTTTGTTCAGCCACTGCTGACGGCTCAATCGGTGCCGCTGGTGCCTCAGAAGCAGCTGGGGCAGTCTGTTGTACCGCTTGCTGCTGTGCCGCCTGTCCTGCCACATATTCCTTGCATCCCCAAGCCTTCACCTCATTATACCAGCGACCATTGTACTCATGCGCATCAATATCGAAACTCACCGTCACCGTCTTGCCGATATGATTCTCAAAGTGAGCGATACGTCCAGACTGACCATCAGTCACCGTGAAATTGATGTGCTGTGGATATTGCCCTGGCACTTCCATTAAGAACTCAGCATTCCTCCAAGCGTTGCCCGTTCTCTGGCTTACGCCTGAATGCTCATCCAATTTTCTCAACAAAATTCCCGTTTGTTCCATTTGCCTTTTTATTTATTAGTTATTATCTTGTTCCAATCGGTTTACCCGATTGGCTTTTTTTCAAAAATCAGCCCCAAACTTCTCAGCCCAGGGCATCATCCACTTCTAATTGATAAAGTGAGAAATCTTCCTCAATCCTTGCGCCCAAGAATTTAACAATAAATGGTTTATTACAAAAAATGTATCTTAATGTAAAAAGATTATCTCGTTATGATTCTATACCCTCTTAGTTGGAGAGCATATATCAAGTCAATATCAGAAAATCCACTCAACGCATCCACGCTGTTCAACACCTTCAGTCTGTCTCTCCTGCTTCGGCAAGTATTGCAGATCTTCATCCTCCGCGTCCCATCCTTGCCCGGAAATGCCTTAAACTTATCATCCGGCTTCTCTATACCACAAATCTTGCACTTCTTCATAATCACAAAAAACAGAGCCTCCAAACTTCACAGCCTCATGGCTCATAAATCATAGTTTAATCCGAGTTGTTATATATGAGTAAGAAAATCATTTGTTGCCGTAGGCGGAATTGAACCGCCGACATTCTGCCTTTCCGCAGATGCTCTAACCAACTGAGCTATACGGCATACCATCATTTACTCCCTACCAACGAAAGCTGTCTAACCGACTCCATATTTCATGTCCCTT
>JAFXDL010000189.1 GCA_017516265.1 Bacteroidaceae bacterium | reverse complement strand
GTTGTATGCAGAAGTTGTCAAGTCATCGGCAGGCTCCAACACATATTCCTTGTTAGTAGCTTCGGCAGGCAACACCGTGATGGCACTCTTCAGTTCCTCCAATTCGGTCAGGTTCTGAGAAATGTCAATGGTGAAATACTCGGGAGAACAGGTAATGCCTGTTACAGGTACTTCGGGTACTTTGATAACGACAGTGGTACTGCCTCCTATACTAAAATCGTTGCCATTTGATACTGTAAGCGACAAATATGCGCCAGCTTCCTCTGTTTCTTTGAGAACCGTAAGGATGTTGTTGTCACCAACAGTCAAGTAAGATGAAGAATTGGAAAACTCCCACTCATAAGTCAACTCTGTCTCGATAGTCGATTCACCATACGTAGGAAATGCTTCACCCGAATTCTCATCAACGTAACTGAAAGAAATCTCCGGAGTCAAATCGTAAGTTGTGTTCAATTTTTGCTCAATCACCAGCGGATTGGTAATATATATACCTTTCGGCATATCCACATTCAACACAACGGGAATCTCCGTATGGGTTTCACCTCTCCAAGTGACGGTCTTCTTGAAACCGAAGACCAAGCCTTCCCATGCAACCTTGAAGGTGATTTCCTTGTCCAGGTCATCATCAGGATTACCCCATACACGAAGCAGATGATACTGCGAATTGCCGATTTGCGTTTCAGCACCAACTGAAACTGCGCGGCAATCATCATCAATGAAAGCGGCCACTTCGGCCTTCAACTGCTCTGCTCCATTCACATTCACTTGGACGTAAACCGGCGTCGAACTCTGATAGTCATTCGCACTTGGCCCTGTCCAACCTTGTGCCCATGCTGACATCCCGACCAGCATTAGCACCGCCATCCATAAGATTTTTCTCATAATTACCTATTTTAAATATTAATATTAATATACAACTGATTTACCACCGCACAATCTGTCACTCTTTTTCTTACCATTCCATACGAAAGGAGCGAAAAAGCGACTATTCTGGGGGCTAATATATTCATATCTATGCAAACCACCAAATAAAATGACCAAATAATATTAATATTCCGTTGATCTTTTCTCAAAATGTATAAAAAGTGTTTATTCTTGCATAAAATCCCTTATCCCGTAGCAATTTCACGAATCGGTAAGAAATACCACAACTCTGTCAATAATGTCGCAATTATTTCTCCTTTGTTGACATCAACAGAAACAAATCTGAAAAAAAACTTTGAACTACGGACGAGATGTATTATCTTTGCCAATGAAATCATATTTCTCAACCCAATATTCAAAACAACCCAAAGCAATATGAGCAAGAACATCGACCTGACCAACATGCCCGACACATTCTGCATGTGCAATGTGAACGGATGCCCACAGGCTGAAAGATGCCTGAGACAGACAGTGTATGACGCCTTTGAAGGAGAGTATGCCTTCATCCGCACGGTGAACCAGAAGTGGTTTGACCGACAGAAGGGGACATGCAAACACTTTCTGTCCAACGAAAAGCTGCGCCTCCCACGAGGGTTCATACGCACCATCAACCTCATCCCCACAGGAAAAATAGGCCAATTCCGCACGATGGCCATGAGCAAACTGGGATTCCGACGCTACTACCAGGCACGAAAGGGGGAAGTGCTGCTGACTCCGGCAGAAGCAAAGGAAATCGTGGCACTGGCCAAGAAATGCGGCGTAGAGCAGGAAGAATACTTCGACGGATACGAGGAAACGTATCTGTGGAGATAACGGAACAGTCCGAAAAGCCCGTTGGGTACAATGGGCTATAATCTATTTTCAGCACACAGAGGCACAGAGACACAGAGTTATTTATAAGAAAAACGTAAGAGATACACTCCCATCTCATTTCTACCCTAGTGTAAACAGATGTCCACCTAGGTGTAAAGCCATTTCCACTTAGGTGGAAAAGTTTTTCCACCTAAGTAAAAACACGTTTACACCGAACAGAAAACACGATGTAAATATAACAAATTGAAAATTAAAGCATTAAGAAGTCCGCCCATTACTTCATCAAATTGCGGACAGCTTCAAGCAATGGCGGCAAATCATTCTTAATCACATTATAGATTTCATCAGCATCAACATGATGATATTCATGCACAATAATATTTCTCAGTCCCATGATTTCATTCCAAGGTATTTCAGGTTGTCTTTGCAATACTTCAGGTGCCTTTATGCTCAAGACCTTTACATTCTCACCGACAAAAATTAACTGCATACAGACACCACCCAATGCAAACATCCCAAAAGAACTGACAAGGAAATCATTGCCACATTTGAAATGTTTAGTCTGGTCTTCAATCAACAGAATAGCCTCTTCTATCCTCTGAAGCAACGTATATATATGTTTCTCGCTATACATACATCAAATCACGTGTCACCTCTTCTTCAAAAAAAGATCCGGCCAACTGTTTGCGTAGTCTGACAAGATCCACATTACAACCAAAAAGTTTTTCCAGATCCATCTTCATACGAATACGGAGCAACAAATCAGGCTTACCTTCATAAGCGACATCCACATCACTTTGTTCGCCCTGTTCACCACGTGCCACAGATCCGAATATCCCCATGCGGGACACTCCGTATTGCTTTGCTGTATTTTCAAAATACGAGCGCAGCAGTTCCATATATTCAGTACGCGATTTCATCACAAAAAACTTTAGTCCATGCAAAGGAACAAGTTTTTTCCCAATTTTCCAAATAAAATAATTATTATTTGCATTATAGAGTCTTCGAGATTCCTGATTATAAGAATGTTCTGAACTTGAGTAGCCGTATTCTGAAGCAAAGTCCATCATTCTTCTCCCTTCTATCTCACATAAGGACATAAAAAAAGGGTCAACGCCTTGACCCAACCTTTTATTAACCTTAAATCTAATACCATGAAAAACTGATGCAAAGGTACAGCTTTCTTCTGAACCTGCAAACATTCTTGGCTCTTTTTTATGTTTTACAACATACTTTTTGATTTATATCAAGAAAAGAGAGGAGGAAGGGGGGGGAAGGTTCAAAGTTTAAAGTTCAAGTGTTAAGGTTCAAAGTTTAATCCCTCTACAAAAAAGGCAGGGCTCTACTGGGAAAGCCCTACCTTATTATAATATTATATCCATGACTCAGCAATTACTCTTCGAGCAATTGCTTCAGAAAAGCGTCCAACTCTTCGTCAAGCCCCTGCAGGAGACCGTCGCTCAACATCATGGTGTCATCATCGACCAAAAGCAGTTCGGCCACGGTTTCGCGCTCACCATCTACAAGGACGAAAGAATAGGGTTTCAGCAAAGGAAGCCCTTTCAATGCACCTTCCTTCTCCAGTCTCTGCAAGAGGGTGCGAAGCTGTTGTTCGGCTTGAACATAAAACTCCTCGGGAATGCAATCTGTCCACTCGCTCACTACAGCACGGGAGAGTTCGTGGTCGTCATCATCAAAAATCATCAGCTCACCACTCGTCAAATGGGGTTGCAGATGAATATCCGACACGATGGTTGACTGTCCGTTCTCCAAGGGCAACTTGCCCAATGCCGCTTTCAAGGCGTCCAAGACTGCTGTTTGAGATTGCTTTCCTAAGTTCATGGCTATTACTTTTTTTCTTATTTGCCCTCAAAAGTACAAAAAAAATCTATCGTGCAAACATTCTTTGCTAAAAATCATCCGAAAAGCGGTGCATTTGGCGCTTGATACGCTCCAAATTGCGGTTTCGACGCTCCATATCCTTCAAATAATCGGAAATAAGCAGGTAATCGGAAGAGGGGGAGATGACCTTGTCACCTTGCTTCTCCAACTTCTCGGATGCAAGTTCGCGGGCCTTCTCGGCATACTGGCGTGCGGTGGCTATGTCACCCCCCTTCAGCTCGTGATACACGGCCATGTTCAGATGAGCTTCCATGCGGCGCCGACGGTTCTTGTGATTCAGTTGCCGGCTCCACAGACGGGAGGCCCCGTCCCAATTGTCCTCGCGGACATAGACAGCGGCATCGCGCTGTCCGACATTGGCACCGGTGTAGAAGGGAAACTCCTCGACCTGCCACTGGGGAACAATATAAGAAAGGGCGCTGGATGCAGCGAAGATAACGGCATCATGCTTGAGCCACGGCCACTGCTCCCAATCCATCCAGATGGCATCGGTAATGGTGGTAAGGGGCTTCAGTTCACCCGGCTGATAACAGGTCATGCGTATTCTCACTTCGCCCGTCACATAAGGGTAACTGATGGCTTCGGGAAAGAAACTGACATTGTCCACGGTGAGCAACATATCGGCTCCATACTTACGACAAAGGTCCATGACGGCAACGGGACGAAGGGTGCGCTTCTCTTGATTGGCCAACATAGTTGTGCCCAACAGGGTATCACCCAACACCACTTCATCGAAGTAACCGACATCGGCCAGATATTGCGCCAGGCTGTCAGTGACATCACCGGCATTCAGGTAATAGACAGCTTTGCGGTCAGCTGCATAAGGCTGGTTGTTCAGCACGGCCACCCGACGTACCTGCTCGGGGATATCCACTTTGGAGGGAGTGAGACGGTCAACACTGACCCACCTGACCGAGCTGCACGAGGTGAATGTCACGCATAGCAGCATGGCTGCTATAACTGTTTGGAAAATGTTCTGCTTCATACCTTATTATATTATAGGGGCTAGGGATTCTAGGGATTCTAGGGATTCTAGAACCTCTAGAATATCTAGAAAAACTAGAATATCTAGAATCTCTAGAAAAATCTAGAAAACCCGAAAAAACCACATTATACACTGCACGGATTACCCGGAGGACACGGAGGAAGGATTCCTCTAGAGACGTGTCTTCCGTGTAATCCGTGCAGAAATTATCTTTGGTCCGATTTACAGGCCCTTACCGTGGCAGTGCTTGAACTTCTTACCGCTACCGCAAGGACAGGGGTCGTTACGGCCGACGGTGTTCTGCGCACGTACCGGCTCACGCTTCACTTCGCGGGTATCGCGGGCAGCAGCCTGACGCTGGTTCGGGTCGGAGAGATTTGTCTTTGTCTCCTGATACTGCTGACGGGGAGCCGGACGTTCGGGGGCTGCCTGCTGTACCTGTTCGGGCTCGCGTACAGGAATCTGGGCACGCATCAGGACGGACACCGTCTGGTCGTTAATCTTGCTCACCATACTGTCAAACAGGGTTACCGACTCGAACTTGAAAATCAACAGCGGATCTTTCTGTTCGTAGCTGGCATTCTGTACGGAGTGCTTCAGTTCGTCCAACTCGCGGAGGTTCTCCTTCCAAGCCTCATCAATGGTATGCAGCATGATGGCTTTCTGGAACTCCTTGACAACTTCCTTGCACTCGGTCTCGTAGGCTGTCTTCAGGCTGACGGGTATCTGATAAAGGCGACGACCATCGGTGATAGGAATCAGGATGTTCTCATACATGTGGCCGTTCTCCTCGTAGATCTTCTTGATGACGGGATAGGCTATAGCAGCCAACTGGTCAGCACGGCGCTTGAAGTTCTCCATAGCCTGAGCAAAGACTGTCTCTGCCATATCGGCCTTCTTGCCTTCGTTGAACTCCTTCTCTGTCAGCGGAAGTTCCATGGCCAAAGTCTGAAGCACTTCCATCTTGGCACCTTCGTAGTCGTGGTTCTCCACGGCGTTGGCACAACGGTCCCACACCATGTTCACGATGTCCATACCAATGCGTTCGCCCATCAATGCATGGCGACGCTTGCTATAGACAACGGTACGCTGCTTGTTCATCACATCGTCGTACTCGAGCAGGCGCTTACGGCTACCGAAGTGGTTCTCTTCCACCTTCTTCTGAGCACGCTCGATGGAGTTGGAAATCATCTTGTGCTC
>JAFXDL010000188.1 GCA_017516265.1 Bacteroidaceae bacterium | reverse complement strand
TGCCCGAAACTTCCAAGCGTGTATCCTGGTGGCGGTATGTACGCACCGTAGGAGTGGCGGCCGTGGTGATGATAGGAGTATTCTTTGGTGCCAAAATCCTGATTTCGGGCGAAGCACGTGCGGCCCAGATTATCGACAGGGCTATGGCTGGGATGAAGGAAGTGCGTAGTTGTCAGATGCAAATGACATGCTGCATACCGGGAAAAAGTGATGTGGCAGGAAAGGTAACCTACACCATCTTGCGAGCAGAAAAAGGAGACTTCAGTAGAATGGATTTGCAGGAGGAGTCGGTGCATTCGCATCAAACGACCTTCCTCTATACTCCCGACAGCATGAAGATGTGGAGTGACGGTGAGTTGGAGATTGCAACGCTGCGAATGAATCAGGAGCATGACCTCAACAATTGGATTACATTGGATGTGCTGATGGGAAAGTTTGAAGAGAATAAGAGGAATCTCAGCATTGTCCATGAAACAGACACGGAAATTACACTCCGTAATGACAAGCATGTTTACAAATATGATTACACGTTTGAAGGTGTATTCTCCAAAATTGATGGGCTGTTGAAGTCTTTTTCTGTCCATGGAGGGAGTAAGGAGGACAGCTTCAGCATGACTATTCAATGTGATCGCATCGACTATAACATCCCCCTTACCGTGAATGAGATAATGAAAGCACCATAAGCAAGTGCGTTAATAATAATGTTGTATTAGTGAAAAAAGAAAGTGGAGCACGGCCGCGATGGCTATGCTCCACTTTGTTGTTTAATTGGGTCCATCTGTCAGATGATGCTTTAAATCCATTTTCTGGTGTAATATTCTGATGATAAGTATATCATCATTAGGAAGAATCCGGTAGAAAATGATATGCTTGTTGGCTCTATATCCGTACAGATCTTCTGCAACTTCCTCATATCTTGAACCATAAATTCTCGGATTAGTCGTAATCTTTTGGCAACAATCTATCAGCATGTCGTAATAAACGTCTGCTTGTCATTCAGACCAAACGTTGATGGTGTATTCCCAAATGTCCGATAAATCCTCAACAGCTTTGTTGGTAAAACGATATTTAGCCATTGGCACGTTTCGCTTTTAATGAACAAAGATGCTCTTTGGGGTTGAAGTTCTCTGCAATGCCACTTTCCAAGCCTTCTGAAATTGCGAGTCTTAATTCTTGCAATTGGCTCTCTTTCTCTTCTAACAGGCGTAGTCCTGCACGAATGACTTCACTGGCATTGTTATAACGTCCTTGTTCAACCTTCATCCGGATGAAGTTCTCAAAATAATTACCGAGTGCTACTGATGTTGTCCTCATATTCTTATCATTTTGCTGCAAAGTTACCAATATTTGGTAATGCAGCAAACGTTTTCTCCTATTTTTGCTATTCTTATTCCAACAATTTAACTTTTTGCCCATTTTCGTAATGCAATTTAAGTTTCGCATGTACAGCTTCACTTATCCTGTTGTTGTGTGCGTTAACGTAAATTAGTTATTGTAAATGGATGATGTGTGTCATTGGGGTACTTGATTTTCTAAAAGAAATGCTATTTAATACGGTAATGGTTTGTAAAACAGTTGTTTCGGCTCCTTTATGGAGCATATTTTGAAGAGGTAGCCGAGATTCCTTATTGTAAGTATATGCGATTTTAATATTGAGGGGATAAAATTTTTTTTGAAAAGAATGATTAATAATTGATTTTAAATGTTTATATTTGCAGCGCATTATTGTATAGAGAGTATTTTGATAAACTAATTAACTGCTTATATTAACTACTGATTTCACTTCCTTTGGTTGTGATTTTGCAGTTTTGCGAAATGAATCAAATAGGAAAAAGAAAGAAACAAGATAGAAAAGAAAAAGTTGAAAGGGGACAGACATGAAAACGTAAGGACATTGACTACTACTAGAAAAAAGCCTTTTATTAATCGGTGTTTTTCTTTTGAATTTGTATCAAAGTAGTAATTTTGATGGCATAAGAATAAAAAATAACTAGAATAACTTTATATGAAAAGATTTAAACAATTAAGGAAATCGCTCGGAGTGTTGCTGCTCGCTTCATGGACATTCTCTTCTTGTTCGGATATGGAGGAATACTTCGAAACTCCGAATTGGATTGGTGGTCCGATTTATGAGGATCTGCAGGCGGACGGGAACTATAGCATTTTCTTGAAAGGTGTAGATATGGCCGGATACCAACCGATATTGAACGGCAAGTCTATCCTGACGGTGATGGCTCCCGATGACGAAGCCATGAAAACCTATTTGAAGGAGAATTATGGGACAGAAGACATTACCCAGGTGGACAAGAGTGAGGTGAAGAAACTCATCGGCTTCCATATCCTTTATTATTCTTTTGACAAGAATAAGCTTGTCAATTTCCGTCCGAGTGAAGGTGATGGAGCTACAGAAGAACAGTTGAACCTGAATGCAGGTCTCTTCTATAAGTTCCGTACCTATAGTCAAGACACTATCACACAGATGTATGACTCTATCCGTGGACGTAATATCTCTATTTTCCACAATGAGCGTATGCTTCCTGTTTTCTCGTATCGCATGTTCCAGACGAAGGGCGTGGATGCCAAGGAGAACTATGAATATTTCTACCCCGAGACAGGATGGAAAGGCGATGACGGATTCAATGTGGCCAATGCGGCGGTGACCGAATATGAACGCATTGCACGCAACGGTTATATATATAAGGTAGATAGAGTGCTCAAACCATTGGAGACCATTTACTCCGAAATGAAGAGTGCAGGCAAGTACAAACGCATCATAGACCTGTATGACAAGAGCCAGTATTTTGAATACGATAATGAGCAGACCATTGAGTTGGGGACCGACTCATTGTTCCATCATTATCACCACCTGCCGCTGGTGAACATCAATAGCGAGTGGGGGGCTGTGATGGATTATACGCAGGTTGGCACTCTCGCTTATCAGGCTTACTCCATTTTTGCGCCTACGGATGAGGCTTTCCAAAACTTCTTCAACGAGTATTGGGGACAGGGAGGATATACCTCTCTGGAAGAAATTGACTCTGTGACCATGCAGGAGATTATGAAGAGTTGTGTATATCCGGCATCCATCGCTCTTCCGGGAGAAATCAAGAAAGGCAAGTTGGAGAACATTTCTGGCGAAATCATCAACATCAATCCTGATGAAGTGCAACAGGAGGACCGTATCATCTGCTCCAATGGCGTGCTGTATGGTTGCTCGGTGTTGACTCCGCCCGTGAAGTTCCGTGCTGTGACGGGTCCTGCTTTCCAGTACAAGAACTTGAGCTATTTCAATGAGATGCTTAACAACTCAGGCATGGCTTCTACACTGACTACCAATGCGGTGAAGTACATCATGTTCTATCCGACCAACGACCAGATGTACACCAATGCCGGTATCGAGCGTGTGGAGGGTGCATTGGTTTCTGCCGAATCGCCCAAGGGTATCAACAGTTCTACCATGGCGGCTTACGTGAATGCCCATGTGTCAAGCCCGATTGACGGCAATTCTGTGTTGCCTTTGGAGGGCATCAAAGTGTTGCCTACGCTGACCGCAGATTTCAAACTCTATTGGTACTTGAAGGATGGAAAGATTACCAATAGTATCCTGTATAACAACACTCTGAAGTATGCGGCCAATACCATGACCGATGACCAGATTTGGACAACATTCGCTCCTTTGGCCTATTGTGGCGATGAGAATGGATGGACCAATGGTCATGCCTATTCGTATGACAACCTGTTGTTCCCTGGAAATTATGCATCTCAGAACAACAGTCGTCTGGTACGTTTGATGGCGAACAACAGTAGTGATGCTACTACAGAATTTTATGGTTGGATCAATCTGCTCAACAAGGCTAAATTGGTCAACACCTCCGGTGGAACCTTCTCGTTCATGAAGGAAAGTTGCTTGATGCTCATTCCTACTACACAAGCCGTAGAGACTGCCATCAAGGAGAATCGTGTGCCTGGTGTGGCAGCTGCTGCTGAAGCCATGGTGGGCGATGCAGCCTTCTTTGATTATGTAGAGATTACCGATGCCAATGCATTGCTGGAGTATGTGAAACTCTATTTTGTACCACTGACAACCGCATCGTTCACCAATTATCCTTACTTGGGTTGGGGTGAGACAACGGCTGACCAGGGTGGTTTGGTCACTTTGCAGCAAGAAACGAAGGTGGTAGGCGGTATGGTTGAGATTATCACTACCAATATGAACATCCATGATGACGGTGAATCGCTCTATGCAACCATCATTGACCGCGAAACAGGTGTAGAGGGCAAGCGCATCAAATTCTCTGATGCCTATGACTATCTGCCTTTTGTGTTCGAGGATGGCCCCGCTCATTTTGTGGAAGATATGTTTTGATGAGGCCTTCAGTTATTCACTATATAATAGATAGTAAGAAGATATGGACAAAATTAAAAATATAATCATCGTATTGCTGCTTTGTGTTGCTCATCAGGCGGTTGCCCAGAAAATGGTGACAGGTACTGTGACAGAGATTTTTGCAGGCAGCGAAGAACCCTGTATTGGAGTGAACATTACATTCCAAAACAGCCAAAAGCGTATTATTACCGGTACGACGACCGACTTTAATGGTAACTACTCGCTGAAGGTACCTACTGATGAAAAGGGCGAATTGACAATCGTCTTTTCATTCATTGGTATGCAGACGCAGACGTTTACATATACCGGACAGACAACTTTGAATGTCAAGATGGAGAGCGATGCTGCCACTCAGATTAAGGAAGTGGTAGTGCAGGGTAATCGCGGTGCCCGCAACGATATGGGTGTGACTGCCCGTCAGATGGCATTTGCTACTCAGAAAATCAATATGGACGATCTTACGGCCACACAGCCTGTAACCTCTATTGAAGAGGCTTTGCAGGGACAACTTGGTGGTGTGGACATCCTTGTCGGTGGTGACCCGGGTGCCAGAAGCAGTATCCGTATCCGTGGTACGGCTACGTTGAACTCCAATGCAGACCCGCTCATTGTTATCAATGGTGTGCCTTATTCGACCGATATTGATGACTCGTTTGATTTCAATACAGCCAATGAAGAAGACTTTGCACAGATGTTGAGTTTGAACCCCAACGACATCGAAAGTATCGAAGTGTTGAAGGATGCGGCTTCTACTGCAGTGTATGGTACGGCGGGTGCCAACGGTGTGCTCCTTATCACTACCAAGAAAGGTGCTATGGGAAAGACCCGTTTCTCTTTCTCGACCAAGAACTCTTATAAGATAGAGCCGGAGTCTATGCCTATGTTGGGGGGTAATGAGTATGTGGCTTACATTCAGGATGCCATCTGGAATGCTGCCAATGCGCGTGGACTTGCCGGACAAATAGGTCTTTTGGAATATCTGTTTGACACACCTGAAATTGGTTATAAACCCGATTGGCGTTATTTTGATGAGTACAATCAGGATGTGGACTGGTTGGATTATCTGACACAGAATACCTTCACAACAGACAATAGTTTCTCTATGTCGGGTGGTGGTGAGAAGGCTACCTATCGCTATTCTTTGTCATATTTGAATGAAGGTGGTACTACGAAGGGCACTGGCCTGACCCGTTTGAATACCAGCATCGACATCGGTTACCGTTTCTCGGAAAAGATTACCGTGAATGCGGAATATACCTATTCTGATTCAAAGAAAAAGGCTCCTTATACCGATGCATTGCGTGCTGAGGCCATGCGTAAGATGCCTAACAAGAGCCCTTACTACATTGATGATGAAACGGGAGAAATGACAGATACCTATTTTACCCGTCAGAATTCGGAAGAGTTTCAAGGAGCTTTCAATGGAAAGTCAGATGGTAATGCCAGAAATTTCCATCCCTTGATTATGGCGGAAGACAGCTATAACAACTTGCGTACTCGTGAACAGAAAATGACCGTACGCGGACGTTTCTATCCGACTGAGCAGTTGCAGTTCTCGGGATATGTATCTATGAAGTACAATACAAAACGTGCCGAGAAGTTCTTGCCGCAGACAGCTGTAGGTGTGAATCCGGATAGTGAACATGCCAACCGTGCTGAGAATGCTTTCACTAATAATTTTTCATTGAATACCGAAATCAAGGGAATGTACAACAATTCATGGTTGGACAACAAGCATCAGTTGACTGCTATCGCCATTTGGCGTACTCAGGAGAGTCGCAGTTCAAACTCTTCTGCCGTTCGTTACAATGTTGCTTCTGCCAGTTTGGCTGACCCCGCATCGGGTAGCGGTATCTTGTTGAAGCAAGGTTCTGGCTTGTCTTTAGGACGTACCCTTTCAGGTATTGGTAGTGTGGTTTACACTTTGCTCGACCGCTATACCATCAATGGAACCTTCAACTATGAAGGAAACTCGGCTATCAGCCGTGACAACCGTTGGGGATTCTTCCCTTCGGTGGGTGTTTCTTGGCAGTTTGCTGACGAACCTTTCATGCAGTGGTCAAAAAATGTACTTACAGAATGGAAGTGGCGTGTAAGCTACGGTGAAAGTGGAGCCAAACCGAGTGGTACTTCACCTTACGTAGGTACTTATACTTCCCTTGGCCAATATATGGATGGAAATGCCGTATCGGCCAATACCATGCAGTTGAACAACTTGAAGTGGGAGCGTTCTGCAGAGTGGAACCTTGGTTTTGATTTCAATTTGTGGGAAAATAAGGTGACAGGTTCATTTGATTACTACAACAAGAAGACTGTTGACCTGTTGCAAAAGAAATATTATATACCGACTTCTACGGGTTATGCCAACAACTATCTGGCTTATTACAATGCTGGTTCGTTGCGTAACAAAGGTTTTGAGTTCCGGGCTGATTGGCTGGCTCTTGACCAAAAAGAGTGGAAACTCAGTTTCAACTTCAATATCAGCCGCAACATCAGTGAAATCCTGGATATGCCCAACTTGACAGAAGAACAATATACCATGGGTAATGGAAACTATGCGACCCGCATTCTTCCCGGTACCTCTGTAGGTTCATTCTTCGGTTACAAGTATTTGGGCGTTTATCAGAATCTGGAGGATACCTATGCCAAGGATGCTGATGGTAAGGTGATTACTGATTTTGAAGGAAAACCGGTAATTATGTCAAACGACATTTATCGTTGTTATCCGGGCGATGCCAAATATGCGGATGTCAACAATGACGGAACCATCAATAAGAATGACATTGTTTACTTGGGCAACTACAATCCGGTACTTAGTGGTGGTGGCGGTTTCAAACTTAGCTATAAGAATTGGAGTCTGAATGTATTCATGCACTATCGTTTGGGACAAAAGGTCATCAACCGTGCCCGTATGAATGCCGAGTCAATGTATGGAGCCGACAATCAGTCAACAGCCGTATTGCGCCGTTGGCGTAATGAGGGCGACCTCACGGACATCCCACGTGCACTTTGGGGGTATGGTTATAACTATTTGGGTTCTGACCGTTTTGTGGATGATTGCTCGTTCTTGCGATTCAAGACATTGACTTTGAATTATACTTTGCCTAAAGATTTCTGTAAGAATCTGGGCCTTTCTTCAGCCAATGTATTTGTGACGGGGTATGACCTCTTCACGTTGACCAAGTACAAGGGACAAGATCCTGAGGTGACTTTGCCTAAGAATGTGACTGATTTTGCTGAGGATAATTCACAGACACCGCGAAGCCGTCGTTTTTCGATGGGTGTAACTATCAACTTCTAAATTATAATATACGGATATGAAAAGTTTAAAGACTATTATACTTGCAACAGCGGCAGCATTTGGCTTGACTGCTTGTAATGATTATCTGGACATCATGCCCGAGAATGCCTTGCCTCAAGAGGAAATGTGGGCATCGAAGAGTGATGTTGAGTCGGCTTTGTTTGCCGGATATTACAATTTGCGTTCATCCATCACTACCCACCTGATTCCCTTGGGAGAGTTGAGAGCGGGATGCGTGAAGCGTCGTAGTGGAAACAATTTGGATAAGTTGGATGTGAAACCTAATGACAAGACTTATACCGATTGGAAAATCTTCTATAAGGTGATTGCAGATGCCAATGGTGTGATTGCCAATGTGGAAAAAGCACGCGGCAATGATGAAACCTATACAGAGGAGGAGATGAACTCTCACCTTTGCGAGGCTTATTTCTTGCGCGCCTTGTCTTACTTCTATATTGTACGCAACTGGCGCGATGCTCCTTTGGTGTTGGAACCGTATGAAACGGATGAGGCAGAGTATCTGTTGCCTCAGAGTAGCGAAAGTGAGTTGATTGCCCAGATTAAGAAAGACTTGAAGACGGCAATCGATTTGGGAGCAGCCAAGGAAGAGTTTGATACAACTTGGGAAACCAAGGGACGTGCAACCGTATGGGCCATCTATGCGCTGATGGCTGATGTCTGCTTGTGGAATCAGGATTTCAATGAGGCTATCGAATATGCTGACATGGTTATCGAAAGCCGTTCACCTTATGCTCCCCGTTTCATGAGCACGGCTACTCATAGCAGCTGGTTCAAGATGTTCAACCCGGGAAACAGCGAGGAGTCTATTTTTGAACTTCAGTTCTCAAGCATCAAGTACGATGGAACCAGTTTCCAGACAAATGATTTGCCTAGGTTGTTCTATAATACAACGACCACAACCTATATGTTGTCGGAGAATCTGACCAGAGAGTTCAATAGCGACGCTACGCAAATCTTCAACCGTTTCAATGGTGACCAGGAAATGTATGTACGTACCCGTTTCGGTGGATACTATGCACCTGAAAACTCTGTGACAGGATATGTATGGAAGTATTTGGGAGGCTCTACAATTTCAGAGCCTCGTACTCAGAACTATTATGACCCGAACTTTATCATTTACCGTGTGGCCGAGGTGATGCTGATTAAGGCAGAGGCTCTGTTGATGCGTGGTATGGGACTGGTGCCCGCGGATAACGAGCAGGCGATTGCCATTATCAACACCATCCGTCAGCGTACCAATCTGCTTGACGTGACAGCTACTGCCAATTCAAGCTTGGTGGAATTGCTCGAACTCGTTATCAGCGAGCGTATCATGGAGTTTGTGGGTGAAGGCAAAGCATGGTATGACCTGTTGCGTGTTGGCCGTTATGTGGATCCTACGGGTGACATCAATTTTATTCAGACATTCTTTATCCCGAAAGTTATCACTTACAATGAAACAGCCGGTGAGAATAAGATCAAGTCAACCTTGATGGATAAGAATGCCTGGTATTTGCCAGTCAATGAGGATGAGATCAAGCGAAATCCGAATCTCGTACAGAATAAGTATTATGAATAATAAGGAACTATAGAATATGAAAAAGATAATAATCAGCATCATGACTTTGTTTGCCATTGTGGGTTGCGAAGACCCCAATGAAGGCGAACTGTTTGTGCGACCGACAAATCTTGAAGCGGAAATGTCGATGACAACCATTTTGGAAAAGTCTCCAGAAACATATTCTTTGTGGATTGAATTGTTGAAACATGCCGATTTCTATAATGCCATGAAGGATGCCAATGCCAATGCTACGGTTTTCTGTCCGAACAATCAGGCAATGGAGAAGTTCCTCAAAGAACGTGGTTTGACATCGGTGACAGAATTGGATTTTGATTATGCCAGAACTTTGGTAAAGAATCATGTGATTAACTGGGGTAACAGTGGTAACGGCCTTAACGACTCGACGCTTATTATCCTGGCGCGTGACAATGAATATATCCAGACACAGAATCTCTTCAAGAAATATCTGACCCTCAGCTATGGGTATAAGAAGACTGATGTGGATGACGCTGAACGTTCTGACGAGGTTTACAGTGCAGACAGCATCTTCTTTAACAATCAGGCCAAGTTGGCACGCTTCCTCAGTATAAAAGGCGCCAATGGCGTCATCTATACAATGGATGACGTGATTATCCCGAATGCCGAGAATATCGTGGAGAAATTGGAATTGCTGGATGGAGAAAATAATACCTTCAAGATTTTTGCAGAAGCCATTAAGGCAGATCCGGAGATTCATGCTTTGGCAACACTTGAACGTGATACAATCATTGGTGAAGGTGGTGTACTGGTAGAGAAGAATTATTCATATACCTGTTTTGCCGTACCTGATCATGTCATGAATGCTGCGGGCATTACTGATGTGGCATCTCTGAAGCAATGGCTGGTGAACAACAGCAATGGGGAAGAGACCGATGGTGACGTGGCATTGAATAACTATCTGAAATATCACTTCATGCCGGCTCAATATACCATTGGTGAGGTATTCAATTTTACAGATTCGACCGAAACCTTGATTTATGATACCAAATATGTCGGACAGGCATTTATTGCCAATCTGGATGAAGGTATGCGTATTATAAATAAGGACATTCCCGTATTGCGCAGTGATATTGAGGCAAGCAACGGACTCATCAATAAAGTGGGTGGTGTGATGCCAGTATATCATCCGGAACCTGTAACTGTGAAATGGGACTTCCTGAACAGTGCCGACATCATTTCATGGGTGAACAAGTGGTCAACAGACAATATGATGGGTAATATCTTCACTTCGCCCCTGGGAAGTGTGGCCCGTCAGATTGACCTTAGTGATGAATACTATGATGGCGAGAATGGAACGATTACCTCTTTTGTTGGTGAATATACTGATTCAAAAGCAGCGAGCAGAACTTATCGTCGTGTTGGTTTCATGAAGGAGAAGTATGCTATTGGTAAGCCTAATGTCGCTGAACATGGTGCCTTCATGAACAATTATCTGGTGTTGAATCTGGGCTTTGCCGGTTGGGTGGAATTTACTACACCGACTATCATTGCCGGTAAATATAAGGTGGTGTTGCATTACATCAAAGACCCTCAGTTGTCCAAACTCTTCTCTGCCGGAACGATGGTGAAGTTCAATTTGGATGATACAGACTATGAGTCATTGGTCTTCCTGTATAAGGGATTGGGTGTGATGCCTCTGTATGGTCAGGTTGAAGAAACCTTGTGGCGGGAAGTGGAATTTGACGGTTCTACAGCTCATACCTTCAAGATTATGGCGCGTGATATCCAAGCAAAGAACGAATCGTTCTATCATTTGCGTTTGGACTATGTGGAGTTTATTCCTATTGAAGATTAATCTATTAGCAAATTTGTAATACGTTTCGATTATGAATAAATATATAAAGATGTTTCCTGCCCTGATGTTGATGGGTACTGTAGTTGCTACATCTTGCTCGTCAGAATGGGATGACCATTTTGATGAAACACAGGCTGTCGTTGATGCAGGAAGTAATGTGGTTATATCAAGCAATACGTTGACAGAATATATGAAAGGGGCAGGTGATTTGCAACAAATGTTTAATTTGCTTGCTGACAATCAAGCCTTTGACAATATCTCCAGTGACGGACAATATACTCTTTTCGTATGTCCTGACAGTTGTTTTGATGAAACGAAAATCAATAATGATTCTATTTTTGCGCTTCATAGCATTGCCGATATGCCTGTCAATCCGGCCAAATTGGTGAATGGCTCGAACATCAACGTGCGTTCAGGTAAGAGTGTATGGGTCTATGAAAACGGAGCCCAATTGGATGGCTTGAATGTATCTAAGATTGTGAAGGCCGCCAATGGTTTCATCTATTATGTGGATGGTATATTGCCTATACGCCAGTCGGCTTATGAACTCCTGCTTTCTTTGGGTGATGATTATTCTCGCTTCAAAGCATTGGTGTTGTCGTATGACTACAAATACTTTGACCGTGAACATAGTAAGCCTATAGGTGTGACAGCTGATGGTCGTGTGTTGTATGATTCGGTTATTGTCATTAAGAACACCTTGATGGACCGTTACACTTCGGATGGAACTCCTACATGGGATATGCGTAGTGAAAGCTACAATACCACAATGTTCATCCCGAACAATGAGTTGATTGAAAATGCCATCAAGGCCGCATCAGACAGCATTCCCCAATGGTTGAACCGTGTTCCGACAAAGGCCGATACATTGAAGTTTGAGGAGTGGATTGTCAAGGCTTGTTTCTCTGACCGTAATTTGAGTGTGGCTGAGGTCAATGCAGCAGCGGCAGATATCAAGTGTGTGGAAGGTTATCAGGAAATTATCAATGAAGCTACCGACCAGACCACCTATAAGAATCTGGAAGGAGCCTGGTGGCGTCCCTCTGTACAGAAGGTGGATGTGAACAATGCTGTTACCCTCAGTAATGGTATGGCCTATTATTGTCAGGAGTTCAAAATTCCCAATCATGTGGTTATCTATCGTGTGAAATCACGACTGTATGAATTGTGGAACAACATGACTCCCGCTCAGCAGGCCCAGTATTTCCGTTGGGAAAACTGGGTGGATCCCATGGTTATCAATGATTGCCAAGGACAGTTTGATTTGATTACAGCTGGTTATAACGTACAGTGGCCTACTATTTACTACCACAATCTTTGTGCTATTCCCAGTCAGGATGCCATGAATGACAGTCTGCCCTGTAGTGTGGAATATGATGGTGTGATTTGGAATGAAGCCGATCAGATGCTTTATGAGTGTAATCTGCCTGCAGGTGAATATTATCTGCGCATGGGATTCAAGCACTCTTTGCTCTATTCACTCAGCATTGCGTTTAACGACAAGTGGCTGAAGGAGGATATGAACATGCATGCTACAGGTTCAAACTATCACTTCGATCGTGGAGCAGCCAGCCCGGTACCTCATTATGGTGAAGAGTTTGGTATTGCATATCCTGAAGGGTTTGATGTCGATTATTGGCAAACTCAGAACGAAAAGGCTATTGCATACGATACTGATGGATATACGGTGGGTGTTGTGACGATGCCTAAGTCTGGAAATTTCCGCATCCGAGTGACTTCCAATGACATGTCGGCCATTTATAAAGCCCAGCTTGACAATGGAGTGGTTCTTAACCGTAATAAAAGTAATGTGAACCAGTTGATGATGTATCACTGGTGCTTGCGTCCAACTCACAATAACTATTAATTGAACTATGGATATGAAGAAAATCAATATATTGTTGACAGCTTGTCTTTGGGCTGCAACTGCTACGGCACAAAATGTCGAGCTTACTTCACGCATCAAAGGAACGGACGGACAGCCAATTAATGGTGCCATTGTTTCTATTGTGGGCGAGAATACCTCGGCTTTGTCTGACGAGAAAGGATTGTTTTCCATTGCCGTTGATGACAAGAATGCATTGGTGCGCATTCAGGCAGAAGGTTTTTATGGCAAGGAGTTCCCTTTGAGTTATTTGAAAAAATTGGTGAAGGGTTCCGACAACGTCATTACCCTTGTTCCTGAAGATGCTTCCCTGTATGCCGGACGTGTGAATACGGCAAGTGGAAGTTTGTCTGCCGATGACAAATCTGCTACTATTGCGGCTGTAGATTTCAAGGACTTTACGGAGAAACAGGACTTGGGAACTGCCATTCGTGATGGTATCTCAGGTTTGCAGGTGATAGAGAAAAGCGGAATGCCTGGTGAAGGTTCATACATGAATATTCGTGGTATCCACTCCTTTGTGGCCGAAAATAATCCGTTGATTGTCATCAATGGGGTTCCTTATCTGGGCAGTCAGGATGTGTCGGGTGTCATCACAGGTTATTCCCGTAGCATGCTGTTCGGCTATGATCCGAAGGATATTCGTCAAGTTACGGTATTGAAGGGTGCTGATGCTGCTATGTATGGCTCTTTGGGTAGCAATGGCGTTATCCTGATTGAGACTCAGCAGGCAACATCTGACAATCTTGATACTCGTATTTCATTCTCGGGTTCTTATGGATTTAACTTCAAGCCTTCCAGTCTTCCGGTTTTGAATTCTTCACAATATCGGAATTATATGAAGGATATAGGTCTGACCCGTTATGCCACGATGGAGAATCTGATTGCTGATTACCCGTTCTTGCAGAATGGCAATTATGCCCAGTCTTATATCTTCAATGAAAATACGGATTGGATGGATGAAATCCAACAGAATGGTTTCACGACAGAAAATCTTTTCCGTGTAGAGGGTGGTGATGAGATTGCCAAATATAATATCTCTTTTGGCTATACGGGTAATGAAGGAACCGTTCGTAATACAGGAACCGACCGTTTCCATACCCTTATCAGTGCCAATGTGTTGGCCAGTCGTCAGGTAGATATCTTTGCCAATATCGGTTTGGCATATATTACCAGCAATTTGCAGAATGTAGGAATGACCCAGCAGACAAATCCTCTATTGTCTTCATACCATGCTATGCCTCTTATCAGTCCGTTTGAAAAGCAGAACGACGGATCTGAGCTTAGTAATTATGCGGCCTATAATTTCTGGAACACTTCATCAGATCCCATCTTTGCCTATGACAATGTGAGCAATCCGTTGGCCATTGTCAATACCGTACTTGGCAAAGATAAGATTTATGATGTGAACACTCAGGCTGGTATCAATTTCCGTTGGAATGATTATCTGACCCTTACGGGACTGGTCAATCTGTATTACAATTACATTGAGGAGACCATGTTCGTTCCTGGTGTTACCAATCAGGCTATTCTTCCACAACTTTATGGTACAGGACGTAACAAGGTGGGCAACAGTGTGTCAACACAAGAGATGAACACCTATATGTTGCAGGGAAAGTACAATCGCATATTCAATCGTGTGCATGAATTGAATGCTGTAGCTTCGGCACGCATGATGATGCGTAACTACGAATTGGACATCTCTGAAGGTTATAATACCGCTAGCGACAACTATCAGACATTGGACAATACTCAGAATGAGAAACAGACCTACGGTGGCCTGGCTGAGTGGAACTACATGGGCTTCAACTTGCGTGGAGATTATACCTATAATAAATTGGTCCGCACCTCTTTGGGGCTGACTGTTGATGGAACAAGTGCGTCTGGTGTAGATGCGGCACGTTGGGCATTCTTCCCCTCTGCAGGAGTTACGGTTATGTTGGCCAACACCGGTGCTTTGCCTACAGCCATCAATATGCTGAATGTTTCAGTAGAAGGAAGTCTGACGGGTAACAGCCGCTTCTCTTCAAACTATGGAAAGAACTATTATACGGGAAATAATTTCTTTGAAATAGGAACCATCAACCGCTCCAATGTGCCCAATACCAAGTTGCAATGGGAAAAGAAGAGCCAGTTGGATCTCGGCTTGGAGATGGCTTTACTGGAAAACCGTGTACATGTTGGTTTCAATTTCTTCAAGAGTCATGCTTATGACCTGTTGCTCAACAGCAATATTTCTTCTGTTTATGGTTCTTATGATTATTATGAGAACAATGGCGAGATTGATACTTATGGTGAAGAGGCATTTATCCGTGTCAATCCCATTCATACCAAGAATTGGGATATCGTATTGGGAGCAAACATTGCCGTTGCCAATAGCGAGGTGAAATCATTAGGCGATGCACGAAGCATGACTATTGATTATACCGGCTACAATAATGATGATGCCCAGATGATTATGTCGGTGGGTGGTGCGCCGTATGAATTCTATGGATACAAGACCAAGGGAGTGTTCCGTTCTTCAGCAGAAGCACAGGCCGCAGGTCTGGTAAACAGCAGTGGCGATGCTTATCGTGCTGGTGATGTTCACTTTGTTGATACGAATGAAGATGGCATCATCAACGAACAGGATAAAGTTCGTCTGGGTAGCAGTATGCCGAACTTCTATGGCGGCTTCAATCTCTCTGCCCGTTATAAGAAGTTCGCACTTGATGCAAACTTTGCTTATTCCGTAGGTGCTAAGGTGTATAATGCAACGCGCCGTCAAATGGAGTCTATGGATAACTTCTACAACCAATCGACAGCGGTACTTAATCGTTGGCAGGTAGAAGGTCAGCAGACAAGCATGCCTCGTGCCAACTATGGTGACCCCTTGGGGAACAACCTGTTCTCTGACCGTTGGATTGAGAGTGGAGACTATTTGAAGTTGCGCAGTGTGAAACTGACATACAGCTTTGACAAGTTGTTCAACTTCATTCGTTCGGGAAATGTATTTGTGGCAGCTGAGAATCTTTTCACATGGACCAAATATTTGGGTGCTGATCCTGAATTTGCTTATTCATATTCAGAACAGCTTCGTGGATTTGATTATGCTAAAACCACATTGCCTTTGACAGTAAAGGTTGGATTCAACATTAACTTGTAAAAGTGAAGAGTGAAGATTCTGATTCATAAATCATAAATTGTAAATCATAAATCTATGAAAATAGTGAATAAAATATGGACGATTGGTCTGATGGCTGTTTCGATGACTTTTACAGCTTGTGAGGACTTTTTTGAAACCGATCCTAAGAATATCATCAACGAAGAGGATTATATTGCCGAAGAAGATGAGATGTACAAAGGCTTCTTGGGTATCTTCAATCGTATGCAAGAGGCTGGCGACCATGCTATCTTCTTGACCGATACACGTGCTGCTTTGTTGGAGACAACAGATAATGCTCCTACAGACTTGAAGGCTATCTGCAATTATGATGAGACGTATGGTAATCCATACGCTGACCCTACGTGTTATTATGCCATCATTGTTGCTTGCAATGACTATTTTGCCAAAATGGAGGAATTCCATCAGACGGTAGGTGGTATGACTGAAATAGCCGAAGAGAACTTCCCTGCACTCATCAGTAGTGCCATGCGTATCAAGGCATGGGCTTACTTGATGTTGGGTAAGATTTATGGCGAAGCCTATTGGTTTGATGATCCTCTGACCGAAAAGAAGGATTTGAACGATGCCTCTGTTTTTACTTATTGCAACATGAAGGAACTGGCCGACCGCGCCATTGCTTTGTTGGAAAATGGAATGACGATTGATGGTATCCATGTACCGGGTAATCTGGAAGTGAAATGGTACAAATGGTTGGATCCTGAAGTGCAGGACGAAACGATGTATCGTCAGTGGCAGTTCCTCACTCCGCCGGCTGTCATCCTGAACGCTGAGTTCCGTTCATGGCGTGCCAGTTATGTGGATGAAGATGCCGCACAGACTGATTGGGCATGGATTCGTGAGAATATTCTGGATTTTCTCTACTATTATCAGCAACCGTTGGCTGAAGACGTAGAAGATCCCGAAGGTTATCGTATTGCAGGTGGTACGGGGTATAACCGGAATGCCATCTTCCAACTCTCCTTGCTGATGCAGAGCGATAATTTTGGATCTTACTCCAATATCTTCTTTACTGAAGAAACAGGTTCCCAGTATCAGCTTATCAGCACCATTATGTATGACCATGCCCGTTTCCAACGTAACCGCTTGGTGCAGTACTTCTGTCCGGAATATCCTGATGCAGAATCCTTCTATCTGCAGCCTTCGGAATATGGTGTGAATCTCTATAACGAAAACGACATCCGTGGTGCTACTCAGAAGTGGATGATCAATACACTGGGTGGTAAGCGCTGTGTTTCCAAATACTATTATGGCTATAACTTCACGACACGTAGTTACCAGTATCTGGATGAGAAGCCCATCTTTGAGATTCAGCCGGCCATTCCTACATTCCGTGGTCATGACCTTCATTACTTGTTGGCTGAAGCCGAGTTGCATCTCGGACATTATGACCAGGCTTATGTGCTGCTCAATGCCGGTGTCAGCGATGAGTTCCCCGACAAGATTATGCCGTTGGGCGAAGGTTCTAATTGGGACGAGCGCTATCTGCCGTTCTTGGCCAACAGTGGAGGTTATGGTAATGCCGGACTTGCAGGCGCTGCCAATGCAACCTTGCACGACCTTCCTCGTCCGGGCGATGCAGAGTGGGACAGCTATACCGAGGATGAAATCAAGAAGATGTACGACTGGGCCATTGCCGATGAGCACATGAAGGAGTATATTGCCGAAGGAAAGTCATACAGCTACATGTGTAAGATTGCCGAACGCTATGCCAACAATGCTTATCGTGGAGGCGACCCTGCTGAAGCTCGCGACAGTGTGGCTGCACGCATCGCTCCCAAGTATGCGCCTATGGGACGTCAGTCTGTGGTAGAGAACCGCATCAAGAGCAACGGATACTTTATCCATTGGGAATTGACAAACTTGTAAGAAACAAACTATTATAAATCATTTATTATTAACTTAAAAATTCAAAGCAATGAAAAAATTAACTACATTAGCTTTAGCTGCATTGATGTTGGCTCCTGCCACATCGTTTGCTGACAGTTATGAAAAGGTGGTGACTTCAGGTTCAGAGTTGAAGACAGCCTTGAATGCATTGGGTTCTGGTATTGCAGGTGAAACCTATACCATTATCTGTGATTGGGATGCTACGAAGGTAGAGAGCGTAGGTAAGATTAAGCCTACTCTGACTGCCGGTACTTTGCACCTCAAGAGTAACCAAACTGATTTTGACAAGATGCCTCAGGTGGTATTGGCCTTTGAGTGGGCTGCTGATGCCGAAGGCAAGAAAGAAGCCGGTCAGAATCTTTCTGTAATCATTGAGAACTTGAACATTCATGGTTCTGGTAGCTATTTGATGGACCATCGTCGTGCCATGTTTGCCGACCTTATCGCTTTGCGCAACTGTAACATCCACGGTCAGGCTCGTTCAATCCTCCGTTTCGATGGTGACAAGCACGAAGGTCCTGTTGATGAAGCAACAGGTGAGAAGATTACTCGTTCACAGATGAACATCGACAAGATTGAGGTGAAGGGTTGCCAGATTCACACTACCGCTCAGGCTTCAGGTGACAACTGGTCAACTTTCCGTACCTTTATGCCGGTAGGTGAGTTTGTTATCGAAGACAACATGTTCTATGACATGCCTTACACCAAGTCTTTGTGGGAAACTCGTGATTTGAATGAGATGCCTACAACTTTGCACTTCAACAATAACTTGGTGTTGCTGGGTCAGAACAAGGATTTGGCTTCTACTGGTTTCACCATGTTGAATCCTGGTGCAAATGTAGCTCCTGGTTCTACTTTCTTCATCAACAACAACATCGTGGCTGCTCCTCGCAAGGGTATGCACATCTTGACCAATGATACAACTACTTATTCTAACGATGCCAAGTTGGTAAGCGTTGATGGTGCTGTTATCATGGCTACAGGTAATGTTATCGATACTACAGCATATGTTGCTATGGATAAGTTGGCTGAGTCTATGGCTGCTCAGGCTGTTCCGACTATGTTGATTGAAGCTGAGAACAAAGTGTTCGGTGATTACAATGTAAATTGGGCTCTTGGTCAGACTTTCCAGAACGCAGAGAAGGATCTTTACTTCATGCTGAAGAGCAATGCTTGGATGACTGCTGGTGTGGTTAATCCTGAAATGGGTGCTAACAACACTTACGTAGGTCCTTCTATTGCTTACGTGGATGAGTTCCCCACTACTGTTACAATCAATGTAAAGGTGAACGGTCCCGAGTACGTGACCTATACTGTTTCTCCCGAGAAGGAAGAATATTACAAGGGTGACGAAGTGACTATCTCTTTCAACGACCACAACTCTGCTTACCGTACCGTTGTAAACTTTAAGGGATGGAGCGACGATGCTACTTTGCCTGCTGACCGTACAGTGGTTCTCACTGGTGACCTCGACCTGACTGCTACATTCGAGCCTGCTATCGAGAATGTGGTTTCTATCTTCGACTTCTCTACCTTCACAGGTAACACCAATATCGACTCTGTATATACTGCCAACATCTATTCTGAAGAGAAGTACATGGCAGAGGCATTCATGATGGTATTGGATACTATGAACGCTGCTGTTGCTCCGTTCAACTACATCTATGGTGTTCCTGAAAACACAGGTGCCAGCTTGCAGTTCCAGGGTCGTGCCGCCAAGTTCGGTGAGGACGATGCTGAAAAGCAGATGCCTATCATCACTCGTCGTACAAATGCTGCCGCTCATCAGGCCGGTCAGGTGAACTACGCTATGTTCAAGCTCTGCACCAAGAACCTTGCTGACGTGAAGTTCTCTTGCTTCGTTGGTACTGACAACTTCATGTTCGCTATCCAGAAGCTTGAATATTCACTCGATGGTCAGACTTGGGTGAACTTCGCTTCTGTAGATATGACTGATTCTAAGCGTGACGCTGACTTTGGTGGAACTGCCGGTTACCTCTATGGTTGGAAGGAATTGGCCGGTACATTGCCCGCTGAAGCCAATAACTTGGATGTTGTTTACGTTCGCGTAATCAGCGATCCTACAAGTGCTGCTTTGACTAACCCCGCAGCTGGTACTATCGATGTGGCTACTGCCGATACTCACGAATATCTCGGTCAGGTGCTCATCACTGGTACTGCTACAGGTGTTTCTTATCCTTCATACGTATGGTTCCCCGGTCGTGAATATACCATTACTCCGGGACAGGTTGAAACTGCTGTTCCTGGCATTTCTTTGAAGTTCGGTACTGAAGCTGAGACTGCTAAGGCTTGGAGCGTAGGAGAATTTGACGGAATGATGGATGAATACGAAGTTTTGGCTTACGTGAAGGGTAACAATGGTAATCCCAAACCTTATGGTTTGAACGGTACTCCTACTGAAGGTACATTCTATACTTTCACTCCGACCGTAGCTGGTACTTTGACTGCATACGTTTCTTTGAACGCTGGCAAGAACCTCTACTTCTACTGTGTAGAAACTGGTACAGCTTTGGGCGCATATGATGGAACTTATTCAGTTGCAGAGAAGTACAATGGTGCTCTTGAGGCTGTTCAGGTAGAAGCTAACAAGTCATATTGCCTCTACTGCGGTGGTTCTAAGCTGGGTCTCTATGGCTTCAAGTTCCAAGATGCTGCAGGTATTGAGAATGTAGAGTTGGCTCCTGCTACTCTCGACCTCAATGCTCCTATCTTTGACTTGACTGGTCGTCAGGTTGCTAACCCCGTGAAGGGTATCTACCTCCAGAATGGCCGCAAGTTCATTGTGAAGTAATTGTTTCTTTAAGTTGACGAGTCAATAAGTTTGCAAGTTGACGAGTTGACAAGGATTTGAAAAATTCCAAGGCGAGGGCTGCATCAGGATTGGTGCAGCCCTTTTTTTAGGGCCAGTCCGAAAAGTCGGTTGTATATAATTGGTTGTTGTTATTCTCTTTCTTTAGCTTGTTATTCAGAGTTTTGCAGGTTGCTTTCATATATCTTGTTGTGTAGAATGCAAAAAAGCCTGTACTTTTCCTCTCGCTCTGTAAGTTTTTGTCTCCAAAATCCTAATAATTCAAATTTTAACCGTATATTTGCAACATTATTATTGTTCGCTAGAAAATAATTAAACTAAACGCCAAATGAAAAAACAACTACTCAAAAGATTTATCCCTTGTTTGATGGGTGGATTGATGCTGGGCGCATCAGTCATGGCCGAGGAGGTAGAGAAACTTCCGGCTTTTCCCGGCGCTGAAGGATTCGGACGTTATGTTACAGGTGGACGTGGTGGGGCTGTCTATCACGTTACCAATCTGAACGATAGCGGTGCGGGTTCGCTTCGTTGGGCTTTGTCTCAGAATGGAATCAAGACAATTGTGTTCGATGTGTCAGGTACGATACATTTGCAATCTGCATTGAGTATCCCGGCCAATACGACGATTGCCGGCCAAACGGCTCCGGGCGACGGTATCTGTGTGGCGGGCTATCCCTGCTCCATCAAGGGGAGCAATGTCATTGTGCGATTCATGCGTTTCCGCTTGGGCAACGAGAATGTGTTGGTAGATGGTGCTGACGGTTGGGACGGCTTCGGTGGTTTCGACCAGCAGAATTTGTTGATAGACCATTGCTCGGTCAGCTGGAGTATCGACGAGTGCCTCTCGGTATTGGGAAACAAGAATACGACGGTGCAGTGGTGCATCGTTTCCCAGAGTCTTGTCAATTCGGGACACACCAAAGGTGCGCACGGATATGGTGGCAACTGGGGTGGAAGCGGAGCTTCGTTCCATCACAACCTGATTGCACATCACACCAGCCGTACTCCCCGACTGGGCCCCAGACCTACCACACAGCTTGACGAACGTATGGACATGCGAAACAACGTCATCTATAATTATGGTGGAAACGGTTGCTACGGTGGCGAGGGTATGACGGTGAACATCGTGAACAACTACTATAAGCCCGGTCCCGGTTCGCCCACCAACTACAAAGGTAAGCGTATTGCTGGGGTGGGTATCCGTACCAACAGTTATGTGAAGACTTATCCTGATTACGCTCCGGCACTTCACAAGTGGGGAAAGTATTATGTGGATGGCAATGTGAATTCGAAATACAGCGATGTCACCAAGGACAACTGGACGTATGGCTTCTATAATCAGATAACGTCGTCGGATAACGACAATCTTTACACTGCCGTTACGAAAGATACCATCAAACTGGTAGAACCGATGGACTTTGTCTATGTCACCACGCACGATGCACAGACAGCTTACGAGAAGGTGCTGCAATATGCCGGTGCTTCCTTGTCGCGTGACTGGGTGGATACGCTGATGGTGTATGACACACGCTATGGTAAGGCTTCTCATACAGGTAGTGGGCTTGGCAAGGGATTCATCAATTCGCAGAACGACAACAAGCCGGCCAATGCTCCGGCTGATTGGAGTCCTTGGCCTTTGTTGAAGAGTTTCTATGCTCCCGACGATACCGACCAGGATGGTATGCCCGATGATTGGGAGTATGGCCATGGCCTGAATCCCAACGATGCAGCCGACCGCAACAAGACCAATGCTGAAGGTTACACCATGCTTGAGGTCTATATGAACAGTCTGGTGGCACACATTATGGAAGGCGGTCTTGAGGGCGGTGAGCCGATGGGCTATACTGTCATCGATGAGAATGCCGGTAAGGGCGATGCCGTCCTGTTGTCAGCTTCCACTTGTACCGATAACAATTGGGGATTCCCGAATGGTTATTCCATCTCAACCGGTAAGGGGTATGCAACGGGTAAACAGGATGGAATCAAGTATTCGCGTAACCAGACCTATACCGTCAACTTGCCCAAGAATATAGAAGTCCTTTCGGTAGATGTTTTCGGGTATAGCAATGTGGATAACAGTGATTCTTATCTGGCTCAGTTGGGCAGTGATACGTTTGGTGAAGACCAGTATGTATATCCTTCACGTACAACCAGTAAGACGGCTACCCATAGCGTGAAGTTGTCAACCTCTGCCAAGGGAACTATGCCTGTGAAGTTCGGAGGTGAACAGACCGTAGCGGTACTTACCTTGTGGGTCCGTGATACCGCCAGCGGTATTGAGCAACAAGTGGCCCTTCCCTTGCAGGAGTATGTGGATGTTTACCGTATGAACGGACAGCTCGTCCGCAAAGCGGCCTATTACAAGCATGCCCTTAACGGTCTGCCTGCCGGCCTTTATATCTTAGGCGGTCAAAAGGTTTATTGGTACGGCCGATAAACGGGAGTTGAAGGAGATAGAGACACGGGGACACAGAGTAAGTCTTTTGCCGATGTGGCAACAAGAAACTCTGTGTCTCCGTGTCTTTGTGTTCGATAAAAAGAACAGTTTGTCGGCACTTCTTCGTTAAATAGCATAAACAAATGCGGTTATGTAAAGGGATTTATGTATTTTTGCACCTATTATATATACGCGTATGGCTAACAAACGGAAAAAAAGACATTGGTGGAAGAACATCAAGTTCAAATACCGCTTGACGATTGTCAATGAAAACACCCTTGAAGAGGTGTTCGGGCTGTATGTGTCCAAACTCAATGGCCTTTCGGTGTTGTTTACCGTGTTGCTCATCTTGTTTTCGTTGACAGCCCTGATAATGGTTTACACCCCTTTGCGTAATTATTTGCCCGGGTATATGAGCAATGAGTTGCGTGCTACCATCGTTGACAATGCTTTGCAGATAGATTCACTGGAGCAGGTGGCAGAGCAGCAGCGACGCTATATTGCCAATATTCAGGATTTGATGGCCGGACGTGTCAATATGGATTCTGTGCAGACAATGGCTGATATTGATTCGCTGACAGCCATGGAGGTGGATGAACTGCAGATGCCTACCGAGCGTGAAGAGGCTTTCCGGCAACAGTATGAAGCGGAAGAACAGTTCAACTTGACAGCTCCCCGAAAGAAGACTACAGATACAGACGGACTGGAGTTTTATCGCCCCACCCGTGGTATTCTCTCATCGGTTTTTGATGCTGACCTGAGACATTATGGGGTGGATATAGCGGCCAATCCCAATGAGAGTGTGTTGGCCACTCTGGAAGGTACGGTCATTTGGAGTACTTACTCTACGGAGACAGGCTATGTCATCGCTCTTCAGCATCGTAAGGGATTGGTATCGGTGTATAAGCACTGTGGAGCTTTGTTGAAGCAACAAGGAGAATTCGTAAAAGCGGGCGAGGTCATTGCCCTGGTAGGAAATACGGGGGTACATACAACCGGTCCTCATCTGCATTTTGAATTGTGGAACAAGGGGCAGGCACTTGACCCCGAGAAATATATTGTGTTTTAGAAGGATGGGATGATGCTGGATACTCTAGAAATTCTAAAATCTCTAGAAACCCTAGAAAAATTGGAATCTCTAGAAATTCTAGAGCCCCTAGAAAATTTAGAAGTTCTAGAATCGCTATAACCCTCCAATTAGATAATAAAAATAATTATGGAAGAAATAAAGAAAAAGCGTATTGCCATTCTTGGTTCAACAGGTTCTATCGGTACTCAAGCTTTGGAAGTTATAGCTGAGCATCCCGATTTGTACGAAGCGTATGCGTTGACAGCCAATAATCGGGTGGAGTTGCTGATAGAACAGGCGCGCCGGTTTATGCCAGATGCTGTGGTGATTGCTAATGAAACCAAATACCAACAGCTGAAGGAGGCTTTAGCTGACCTGCCTATCAAGGTGTATGCCGGTGCTGATGCCTTGTGCGAAGTGGCTGAAGCCGGCCCTGTGGATATGGTGCTGGCCGCTATGGTGGGATATGCAGGATTGCGTCCAACGATGCGTGCCATTCAGGCTGGCAAGCCTATCGCTTTGGCCAATAAGGAGACTTTAGTGGTGGCTGGCGAACTTATCAATGAACTGGCGTTGAAACATCGGGTACCTATTTTGCCCGTGGATTCAGAGCATTCGGCCATATTCCAATGTCTGGCAGGAGAGATGGACAATCCCATAGAGAAAATCTTACTGACCGCTTCGGGAGGTCCTTTCTTGAAATGTACGATGGAGGAGTTGGCTCATGTAACCAAGGCGCAAGCCCTGAAACATCCGAATTGGGATATGGGAGCTAAAATTACGATAGATTCCGCATCCATGATGAACAAGGGGTTCGAGGTCATAGAGGCCAAGTGGCTCTTTGGAGTTCGTCCTGAACAAATCGAAGTTGTTGTGCATCCCCAATCAGTAATCCATTCGATGGTGCAGTTTGAGGATGGTGCGGTCAAGGCACAGTTAGGGGTGCCTGACATGCGTTTGCCTATCCAGTATGCATTTTCGTACCCCTCTCGGGTGAAAGCTTCGTTTGACCGATTGGATTTCACCCAATGCAGTCACCTTACTTTTGAACAGCCTGATACCGTACGTTTCCGTTGTTTGGCTCTTGCCTATGAGGCTTTGCATCGTGGTGGAAACATGGCTTGTATCTTGAATGCTGCCAATGAAGTGGTGAATGCTGCTTTCCTGCAAGATAGGATTCCTTTCTTGCGCATGAGTGAGGTGATTGAGCAGACGATGCAAAGTGCCCAATTCATTGCTACTCCAACTTATGATGATTATGTGGCCACTGATGCCGAGGCGCGGCGCATAGCAGAGGAGATGATATAGTGGCAAGAGTGCCTATAGTAACTATAGTGACTATAGGCACTATATAATAGAAAAAGCAATAATAATTAAAAAAAAGCAATATAATAGTGGAAACAGTTTTGATTCGTGCCCTGCAGTTGATGATGTCGCTGGCGTTGTTGGTCATCATTCATGAGGGAGGGCATTTCTTTTTTGCCAAATTATTCAAAGTACGTGTAACCAAGTTCTATCTGTTTTTTGACCCTTGGTTTTCACTTTTCAAATGGAAACCTAAGAACAGCGAGACAGAGTACGGCATCGGTTGGGTGCCTTTGGGTGGTTATGTGCAAATAGCCGGCATGGTGGACGAAACACAGAATAGTGAAGATCTGAACCATCCTGTTGAGCCTTGGGAATTTCGTGCCAAACCAGCTTGGCAACGTTTGTTGATAATGGTGGGAGGTGTGCTGGTCAACTTTGTTGCGGCTCTCTTCATCTACTCCATGATTATGTTCACATGGGGAGACAGCTATGTCTCTGTGCCTGACTTGAAAAATGGAATGAAGTTCAGTCCTCAGGCACAGGCAATGGGCTTCCGTGATGGTGACATTCTGCTTCGCACCAATGAGGCGGCTTTTGACAAATTGGATGCCGATATGCTACGTGCCATAGCTGATGCACAGACGGTGACCGTCTTGCGCGACGGACAAGAGGTCAGCATCTCTATGCCTGAAGAGTTCGGATTGTTGGATATGAACAAAGACGGAAAGCCTTTTGTCAGTATTCTGACTCCTGCCGTGGTGGATAGTGTGATGTCCGGTTCTCCGGCCGCACAGGCAGGCTTGCAACGTGGGGATCGCTTTGTAGCGTTCAACGGTCGTCCCGTGGGGTCGCACAATGATTTTATGGATTACATTGCAGCATTGCGTGCCAAGTCCGATTCTATCACGTTGCCCGAGAAGGTTGAGGCTTTGCGTAATGTGGAGCTGGTGGTGGTGCGTGCTACCGGTGTGCAAGACACATTGAAGGCTCAACTCAATCCTGATTTTATGTTAGGCTTCGTCTCTAATAGAGGATATGAGCCCACGTATGTCACCTATGGATTTTGGGAATCTTTCCCTGCAGGCACAGCTTATGGTATAAATGTATTGAAGGGATATGTTGATGATTTGAAGTATGTCTTTACAAAAGAAGGAGCCAACAGCTTGGGCGGATTTGGTACTATCGGAAGCATCTTCCCGGCTACATGGGACTGGTATCTCTTCTGGAAGATGACCGCTTTCCTCAGCATCATTCTGGCGTTTATGAACATTTTGCCTATCCCAGCTTTGGATGGCGGACATGTCCTCTTCCTGCTTTACGAAATCATAGCCCGTCGCAAACCGAGTGACAAGTTTATGGAGCGTGCTCAGATGATAGGCATGATTATCCTTTTCGGCTTGATGATTTGGGCAAACTTCAATGATGTCTTGAGGTTCTTGTTCTGATTCTGATAGGGAATCCGTTTTTTTTCTTAGGCACGGATTACACAGATTACACGGAAGTAAAAAACAAATCCGTGATAATCCGTGTAATCCGTGCCTGATTTAATTCCTTTAATTAAGTTTCGCATGTACAACTTTTAGAAGTACAGGAGTGTAGGAGTGACGCTGCGCTTAGGAGTGCAGACACCATACCTTGATTAAAGAATCAAAAGAGTTTCTTGATGAGCTTTAGCGAATAATAGTAACGACTATGATGCAAACAGCACATTCGTCTACACTCCTACACTTCTGCCTTCTACACTCCTAAGTATTGTTTACACTCCGACTACTTCTCTACTTGCGAAAGTTGAGTTATTTATAGAAATTCTTCTCAAAAGCAGAGAATTCGTCTTTGCCAAGGATGCAGCGCTTCCACCAGGCGCGGAGGAAGCCGGTGCCGTAGCCGGTGAGTTGGATGAACGAGGCGGGCACTGAAAGCAAGCCTATCCACAATGAACGGTTGCGGATGGAGGAATCGGTGCAGATGATGAGCGAGAAGAGGAGTAGGGGAGTGAGGGCTATCAGTATGGCAAACCATCCTAACGCAAGGATGGCGACAGGACCGGTGATGCATTGGATGCCGGCATCTGTGGCTTTGCTCATAGCACCGAGGCCCAATCCCATGAAGAGCAAGCCGATGATGAAAAGAAGCAATAGCAGGCTTACTCCAATGGTAAATACGGCGGGGAGCATGTGGACGAGTTTCAGTGACTCGGGGTATTTCTTGTAGAGATTGATGCGGGCAATGCCCGAGTTGTGCACTTGTTTGAAGAATTTCTTCAGGTCGGTGCGCCGTTTGTGCCACACCCATGCTTCGGGGAAGAGCCGGCAACGGTAGCCTCCCTTGAAGATGCGGATGCTGAAGTCGATGTCTTCTCCAAAACGCATTTTGGAGAATCCGCCCAAGGCTTGATAGACTTCGCGCCGGATGCCCATGTTGAAGCTACGCGGATAGAACTTGTCCATCTTCTTCTTCGAGCCTCCACGGATGCCGCCCGTGGTGAAGAAGGAGGTCATGGCGTAGTTGATGGCCTTCTGTACAGGGGTGAACGAGGCATGTGCACGGTCGGGGCCTCCGAAAGCATCGGCAGGTTCGCGCTTCAGTTCGTCTTCTACCGCTTGCAGATATCCGGGGGGGAGGATGCAATCAGAGTCGAGCACGATGACGTATTCGCCTGTGCTACGCTCCACACCATAGTTGCGTGTCTGTCCGGGGCCTGAGTTCGGCTTGGCGAAATAGCGTATGTAGGACAGGCGGTTGGCATACTTCTCTACAATGTGCTGACAGGGGATGGACGAGCCGTCTTCCACCACCACGACTTCAAAGTCGGTGAAGGTCTGGTGGGTGAGGCTTTCCAATAGTTCGTCCACTTCATCGGGACGGTTATAGACGGGGATGACGAATGAGTAGCGCAATGGAGTTAAAGATTAAAAGTTAAAAATTAAAAGTTAGGCACGGATTACACGGATTACGCGGATATGTTTTTTTTATCTCCGTGTCATCCGCGTAATCCGTGCCTATAAACTGGTAGCTTTTAGCTGATTACTCGTTACTAATTATGCATCCTTCTTACGGTTGAGGTAAGAGCCGTCACGAGTGTCGATTTCGATGAACTCGCCTTCGTTGATGAAGAGGGGTACGCGTACTTCGGCACCAGTCTCTACCGTAGCAGGCTTGGTGGCGTTGGTAGCAGTGTCACCCTTGAGGCCCGGTTCAGTATAGGTTACCTGAAGCACAACCTTCACGGGGAGCTCGGCATAAAGTACAGTGTCGGTAGAAGCGTCAGATACTACTTCAACATCCATACCTTCCTTCAAGAAGTTTACGCCTGTGATGAGTTCCTTGGCAATGGGGGCCTGGTCGAATGTCTCGTTGTTCATGAAGATGTAATCTTCGCCCTCCTTGTAAAGGAATTGGTAGGGGCGACGCTCAACGCGTACGTCTTCCAACTTTTCACCGATGTTGAAGCGGCGTTCGAGAACGTATCCGTTTACCACATCTTTCAATTTTGTACGCATGAAAGTGTTTCCCTTACCGGGCTTCACATGAAGGAACTCGATGCAGAAATACAATTTGCCATCCATGCGGATGCAGGTTCCGTTCTTAATGTCTTGTGCATTAATCATAATCTTTGCTTTTTCTTTTATTTATATGTTATGAATTGAATGTTTCATCATGTCATACCCGTCTCTCTAGGAGACAGAATATTGCTTTCGGATGCGAAAAACATTGTTTTGCGGGTGCAAAAGTACAAGAAATCGGCAAAATAAGCAAAAGTATGAGCTAAAAAAGTCGGTTTGCTTGGCTGATTCAAAAAAAATATCTATTTTTGCAGCCCGAAACTGTAATGGAATAATAACATAAAGCAAAAATATAAGATGAAAAGAACATTTCAACCCTCTAACAGAAAGAGAAAGAACAAGCACGGTTTCCGTGAGAGAATGGCTACCGCTAATGGTCGCCGAGTATTGGCTTCACGTCGCGCAAAAGGTCGCAAGAAGTTGACTGTATCTGACGAGTACAACGGTACTACCAAGAAGTAATCTTGCGGACATAGTACAAAGGATTAATAAGAAGAAGTAAAGGTTTTCGGTGCAGATACCTTTGCTTCTTTTATTTTTTTGTATATTTGCAGGCGGAAGAGAAGCTGGGGGATTCCCCGGCTGACCTCACCCCTGGGGTAAGGTATGCCCAGCCCTGTGTTAAGGTGTGCTTAACCTTGGGTTAAGGTATGTCTGGCCCTGTGCTGGAGTTGATACATTAAAAGAAGTAAACGATGACAATTAAAGAATTTTTTTCCTTCAAGAAGAACTTTTTCTTTTGGGGTAACTTGTTGGCGATGGCTCTTGTGGCCGTAGCCTTGGTGTGGGGTGTCTTCAAGTGGCTCGACATCTATACGCGGCATGATGTGTCCGTGACGGTGCCCGAGGTCAAAGGCATGTTGTTGCCCGAGGCGCAACAACTGTTGGAGAAGCATAGCTTGAAACCCATTATTTCAGACTCGACATACAGTCCTTCGCAACCCGGTGGGATGGTGTTGGACATGAATCCTACCCAAGGGGCTGTGGTCAAGGAGGGACGTGCCGTCTATCTGACGGTGAACACCAATCGTCCTCCCATGCGAATCATCCCCAATCTGATAGACAACAGTTCGCTCAGGCAAGCAGAGGCCAAATTGTTGGCTATGGGATTCAAGTTGGGCGAGAATGACTCCATTGAAGGTGAGAAGGACTGGATTTACGGTATCAAGTACAAGGGTGCTCATTTGCAGAATGGTGACGAAGTGCCGATAGGTGCCACCTTGGTGCTCGAAGTCGGAAGTGGAGAATATGCTATGGGCTTCGGAGAAGATAGTCTGCAGACGCGTGACATCAGTGTGGATGAAGCCACTTTGGTGGACGATTCGTGGTTTGAATAATGCAAGTAAAGGAGTTGCAGGAGTTCAGGAGTACAGACAATGGTTTTAACATGGTGTCAAATGTTGTTGTCTGAACGCTTGAAATTTGAACTGGCGAAACCTAATATATAATAAGGTATAAGAAACGTATGATTGACGAATCGGAAGAGATATTGCTGGACGAACTGGATGAAGCTGAACCCGTAGGGCAGGAGGCTGGAGGACTGCATGAACACTTTCGTGTGGTCGTTGATAAGGGACAGACTCCTATGCGGGTGGACAAGTTCTTGGGTGAACGCATCGTGAACTCGTCGCGCAACCGTATCCAACGGGCCGCAGACATGGGCTATGTGATGGCCAATGGCAAGCCGGTGAAGAGCAGCTACAAGGTGAAGCCCTGTGAGGTGATCACCGTGATGATGGACAGGCCCCGATACGACAATGACATCATCCCCGAGGATATCCCCTTGGATGTGGTGTATGAGGACGAAGACCTGATGGTCATCAACAAGCCTGCCGGACTGGTGGTGCACCCTGGATGTGGAAATTATCACGGTACGTTGGTGAATGCCATTGCCTGGCACTTGAGGGACAATCCGAAGTATGACCCCAACGACCCGCAAGTGGGCCTCGTGCACCGCATTGATAAAGATACTTCAGGATTGCTCGTCGTGGCCAAGACTCCCGATGCCAAGACCCATTTGGGACTTCAGTTCTTCAACAAGACAACGAAGCGCCAATATAACGCCCTCGTCTGGGGAAACTTTTTGGAAGACGAGGGAAGAATTGAGGGCAACATTGCCCGCCATCCGAAGGACCGTATGCAGATGGCCGTCTTCAGCGATCCCGAGATTGGCAAACATGCCGTCACTCACTATAAGGTGTTGGAGCGGTTCGGATACGTCACCCTCGTAGAGTGCCGTCTGGAGACAGGACGTACGCATCAGATACGTGTGCACATGAAGCACATCGGCCACATCCTTTTCAATGACGAACGTTACGGAGGAAACGAAATACTGAAGGGCACCCACTTTGCCAAGTACAAGCAGTTTGTACACAATTGCTTCGACATCTGTCCGCGTCAGGCACTTCATGCCCGCACACTCGGCTTTGTGCATCCCCGCACGGGTGAAGAGATGTTCTTTACGACCGAATTACCCAGTGATATGACGCAATTGATAGAGCGTTGGAGAAGGTGGACTCAGCAGACCCTCCCCCTTACCCCTCCCTGTGAGGGAGGGGGTGAATAGCCTCGACTGATTCTTGTCATAAAGGACTTATTAAGATGTAGAAAAAGAACAAAATATAGCAAGATATAGAATATGAACAGTATAAAGAACACAAATCATTCTACTCCCCTCCCTCACAGGGAGGGGGTGGGGGAGAGTCACATCATCGCTATCGTTGCTGGAGGCGACACCTCGGAGTACCAAGTCACTTTGCGTAGTGCGCAAGGTATCTATTCGTTTATCG
>JAFXDL010000187.1 GCA_017516265.1 Bacteroidaceae bacterium | reverse complement strand
TCCACTTCACGCTTGGGGATGACCAACGTGTGTCCCTTCTGTACGGGGTTGATGTCAAGGAAAGCATAGAAGCGGTCGTTCTCTGCCACCTTGTAGCTGGGAATCTCACCGGCTACGATTTTACTGAATATGGTTGCCATAATTTAGATAGTTACTAGCTACTAGTTACTAGCTACTAGTTACTAGCTACTAGTTATTAGCTGCTAGTTACAAGCGCAGGTATAGAATAACGAAGTTCTATCACTAGTAACTAGTAGCTAGTCACTCGTAGCTATTCAAAATGAAATGTTCATAATCTCCAACGTGATTTTCCCTTGGGGAATGGTAATCTCGGCCACGTCGCCTACCTTCTTGCCGAGCAAGCCTTGGGCGATGGGGGTGTTTACAGAGATTTTGCCTTCCTTCAGGTTGGCTTCGCTCTCCGACACGATGGTATAGACCATCTTCATTCCGTTCTTCACGTTCTTCATCTCTACCTTGGAGAGAATCTGTACGGTGCTGGTGTCCAGCTTGGATGTGTCGATAATCTTTGCTTCGCTGATGATGGCTTTCAGATTACTGATTTTCATCTCCAGCATACCCTGTGCTTCCTTGGCAGCATCATACTCTGAATTTTCGGACAAGTCGCCTTTGTCGCGTGCCTCAGCAATCTGACGTGAGATTTCGGGACGCTGCACGGTTTCCATTTCTCTAAGTTCGGCCACCAGTTTGTTGTAGCCTTCTTCTGACATGTAAGCCATTTCTTTTCCTCCTATTTTTTTAAGTTATTGTTCGTTTAAGGTAATATCTCTGCCCGTCCAGATACTTCATGTCGGGCGCTTAAGACATAACAAAAAAGAATCCCGACATTGTTCGTGTCGGAACCCCTTTCTTAAATATTCCTCGGCAAAGATAAGGCTTAAAAATGAGACGCGCAAACTTTTGCCTGCTTTTTATTCTTTTTTCTCAACTTTTTCAACTTTCGCAAGTAGAGGTAACTATTCAGCGAATCTTTTTAGTTCAAACGCAGAGACGCAGAGACGCAGAGTTTTCTTTCTTAGAGTTTAATGGAGACTTGGAGAATAAAACGCCCTACGAGCGTTTTGAGGTATACCATTGGCTGACTTGTCGGCCAAAACTCTGCATACTCTGGATACTCTCTGTCGAATGGAAGGATTCTCTGCGTCTTTGCGTCTCTGCGTTTTTTAATAATAAAAGTCTTTCGCTGAATAGTTACAAGTAGAGAAGTAGCAGGAGTGTAGAAGGCAGAAGTGTAGGAGTGTAGACGAATGTGCTGCTTGCATCATAGTCGTTACTATCGTCTACACTCCTGTACTCCTGAAAGTTGAGCTTGCGAAACTTGAATTCTTTTTTTACTCCGCTTTGATGACAATCTTGCTGCTCTTCACTCCCTTGGCTGAGGCTGTGAGGGTGATGTCGCCTGCTGTTTCACCAGCCTGTACTATGGCTGTGAGCTGACCGCTGAAGGCCTTCATGCGGGGCAGGTGGAACTGCTGCAGATTGGTGGCATCGCCATTGGCTGTAGCACGGAAGGAGCCTGCTCCCTTGACGCTGAACTTCACTTCGCGACTGTCCACGGGGCAGAGGTTCCCGTCCTTATCCACTACGCGCACAGTGACATAAGCCAGGTCCTTGCCATCGGCTTTGATGGTTGAGTGGCGGGTGATGAGTTCAAGGTGATGAGGTTTGCCTGCGGTACGCACGACCTTCTCATCGGCTTTTTGGCCTTGCTTGTCATAGGCCACTACACGCACTTCGCCCGGCTGGTAGATGGCATCCATCCACATCAGGCGGTAACGCTTCAGCACTTCGGGGTCATAAATCTTGCCTTTGGCAATGGGGGCATCGGTCACCTTGCGTTGGCGGCCATAGCTCTTGCCGTTGATGAAGAGTTCGGCCTCGGGATAGTCGGTATAGACAAACACGGGAACGGTGTCGCCCTCGTGTCCCTGCCAGTTCCAGTGGGGCAGGATGTGCAGGGTGTGTTCCTGTTTGTTCCAGATGCTCTTGTAGAGGAAGTAGCGGTCCTTGGGGATGCTGGCCAGGTCAATGATTCCGAACATGGAGCTGTGGTTGGGCCATGCATCGGTGTCGTAGGGAGAGGGCTCGCCCAGATAGTCGAAACCGGTCCAAACGAATTGTCCCATGGTCCATTCATAGTCATCGGCCAGGGCGAAATCCACGTCGGGCACATTGCTCCAGCTGCAATATTCCACATCGTAGCCGCTGCACTGGTTGTCATCGTAGAGGGCTTGCGGCTTCAGCCCGACAGGGAGCTTATAGACTCCGCGTGAGCTGACGGTAGATGCCGTTTCGCTACCCAACACTACACCTTGGGGCAGTTTTTCGTATCCCTCCAGATAACGCCAGGTACGATAGTTGAGACCTACCACATCGAGCACAGCGGCAAAGCCGTTCTTCAGTACGCACGATACCTGGTCCATACCACAAGTAACGGGACGTGTGGGGTCTTCGCGATGGCAGATGTTCTGCAGGAAAGTGGCCACCTGTGCACCCTGAGCGCTGCACTGCGTGGGCACTTCGTTACCGATGCTCCACATGACCACACTGGGGTTGTTGCGGAAGTTGTGCAACATGTTCAGCATGTCTTTCTCGGCCCATTCGTTGAAGAAGCGGTGATAACCGTTGGCACACTTGGCGCGGTCCCATTCGTCGAAGGGTTCCACCATCATCATCAGTCCCATCTCGTCACACAAGCGCACCAGTTCGGGAGCGGGCATGTTGTGAGACGTACGCACGGCATCGCAACCCATCTCCTTCAACAGTTCCAGCTGGTGGCGGAGTGCCTTTTCATTGATGGCTGCGCCCAAGGGACCCAAGTCGTGGTGGTTGCAGACACCCTGGAACTTGCGGCGTTCGCCATTGAGGTAGAATCCACGTTCGGCCACCACCTCTACGGTGCGGAATCCGAAACGGGTCTCGTAACGGTCAACCTCCTTGTTGCCTACACTGACGGTAGTCACTGCTGTATAGAGAGACGGACTCTCGGGACTCCACAGGGCGGGATTCTCCACCAGCATGTTCTGGTCAATCTTTTCCAGATTGCTGCCGGCTTTCAGTGTGGTGGTCTTTTCTCCTACCTGTTCCTTTACCTTATTATATATAGTAGTCTTCACCGTCAGGTCTTCACCCTTTGTGGTGTTCACGTTGGTACGCAGGCGCACGGTGGCAAACTCCTTTTCCACGTGCGGAGTGGTCACGTGAGTGCCCCACACGGGGATGTGAGTCTTGTTGGTAGTAATAAGGTGTACGTTGCGATAGAGTCCGGCACCAGGATACCAGCGCGATGACTGTTCGCGGTTCTCCAACCGTACGGCCAGCACATTGTTCTGTCCGTCGGCATTCAGCAGGTCGGTAATATCCACATGGAAGGCATTGTAGCCATAAGGCCAGAAGATGGCTTCCTTGCCGTTTACATAGACACGGGCTTCGCTCATGGCACCGTCGAACAGCAGGGTGACACGCTGTGTCGCCTTGTCCAGATTGGGGAGATTGAAGCGGGTGCGATACCATCCGGTACCGGTGTAAGGCAATCCGCCCGAACGTCCGGTTTTCCAGGTGGCAATCTTTTCGCCATTCTGTGTGACGGCCACCTTCTGCAAATCGTGTTTGCGGTCAAAGGGTCCATAGATGGCCCAGTCATGGGGAACGGTCACACTCTCCCATTTGGTGTCGTTATACTCGGGCTTCATGGCCTCGGTTTCGTCTTGGTGGATGAATTTCCATCCTTTCTCGAGCAGCACTTCGGTGCGCTGTGCTCCGGCAGGGAGCAGGTGGCAGGCAAGGAGCACTGCCGCAATCAGTAGTTTTTTCATCTTTATAGTATTTTTGGTATAGTTCTTTTTTAGAGTATTTATAGTGGCTATAGTAATTATAGTGACTATAGTACCTATAGTATTTATAGTACCTATAGGGATTTTAGGCGGGTTATTTCGGCTTTTAGTTGGGATATTTCTGTTTTTAGGCGGGTTATTTCTGTTTCTTGCAGGAGGGTCTTTTGTCTCAGTGCCTGTAGTTCACGGTCTTGCTCTTGGCGGTAGCCGGTGCGGGCGGCATGCATCCGTTCCTTGATGCCGCCTTGTTCTACAAACTCTTTCTCTATGGCAATCAGGTGATGATTGAGCATGGCGTCAGTCATGTAGCACAGGGTCAGGGCAATGTTGGCCATCTCTTCTGCATTCCATTTGGCAAAGTAGGGTTGGTAATCCTCTACTGTGTTATGCTTTTTGCAGAAAGTTTGCATACTGTTGTACCGGCTGTGTGTCGGAGTCCAGATGATGAGGTTTCGCGAAAGCAGATAATCCCGATAGTCTTCACGTAGTTCCTGTATGGAGCTGCGGGCAACATTGAGCAGTTTGACATGCATTTCTGTTGATGTCACTCCGTCTTCTGTCCCTTCAATGATATTCTGTTTCCCACTCCGTGCGGCCTGTACCATTTGGTCAACCGTGCGGTCGCCATGAGCGGGCAGAAAACGCTGACAGAACTGGAAGGTCAATTGGTAGAGGACTTCCGATTTCTGATAGAAGTAAGCATCGCGCCAGGGCCTTTGCCGCTTCAGTATCTGGTATTTTTGGGGGGTGTCGGTCATTGGGTGTTTTCTTTTTTATGGGTTTTATAGTGACTATAGTGGCTATAGTATCTATAGACTTAAGTTATTTGATGATGGCTCTGATGATGAACCAGAGATGTTGGGCGATGGTTGGCAGGGTGCCGTAGTGGCGACACATCAGGCGGAAGCGCTCGATGAGCGAGGCACGGTGGTTGCGGGTGGTCATGCCCTCTTGCAGATAGTCGGCTACGGTGAAGGGAAGATGCATGAGATTGTCCGTCTGCTTCATGATGCGGATGCACCAGTCGAAGTCGGCCGAGAAACGGAATGTGGTGTCGTACTCAGGACAAAGGTCGCGCCGGGCATAGAAGGCCTGGTGGCAGACGAGCATTCCCTGCTTGAAACTTTTCCAGGTCAACCGTTCGGGAGGGGTGAGACGGCGCGGACCCAAGTATCGTCCCTCGTCATCGACAATGTCGGTATGGCCGTAGAGGACACCGGGTAAGCCCCCTCCATCTCCCCCAAAGGGGGAGGGTTCAGCGGTAACGGCATTTGTCCTTCCCTCCTTTTCGGGGAGGGTCAGGGAGAGGCTTATCCGCTCCAACGTATCCGCCCCATGCAACTTGTCGCCTGCATTGAGGAAGCAGATGTAGTCGCCCGTGGCCAGACGGAGTCCTTTGTTCATGGCATCATACAATCCTTTGTCAGGTTCGCTCACCACTTTGGTAAGGTGGGGGAATCCCTTGGCAATCTCTAAGGTACGGTCTTTGGACGCACCGTCAATAAGGAGGTGCTCAATGTGCGGATAGGTCTGTCCGGCCACGCTACGCAAAGTGCGCTCCAGGGTGGCCTCCGCATTGTATGTGACGGTGATGAGGGTAAACTTAACCATGTTTCTTCTGCTTCAGTGCTTCTTCATATAAGTGGATGTACTGTTTTGTCACGTTGTCCTCGCCGTAAGCAACGATGGCCTTTTGGCGGGCTTTTTTGCCGAGAGTGTCCGCATCGGCCTCGTTCAATATCCAATGGATGCCGTGGGCAAAGTCTTCTGCCTGCCGGTATTCGGCCACATATCCATTTTCGAGGTGGTCTATCATTTCGGGGATGCCTCCGATGCGGAATCCGACACAAGGTGTTCCGCAAGCCTGAGCCTCGGCAATCGTGTTGGGCAGATTCTCTTCGAGCGAAGGAGTGGCATACAGGTCCACGGCATTATAGACATCCACCATCTCGCGTTCGCCATGAATATACCCCAGCGGATAGACGGGGAAGGGCAGAAGAGCCTGCAACTCGTCGGCCTTGTTGCCAAAGACCACGATGCCGGCTTCATCCTTCAGTGCGGGATTGCGCTTTACCAGCAACTGGCACGCTTCTACGAAATAGTCGATGCCCTTACGTTTGTCGCCGGGCTTGACTGCTCCGAAAAGTATCAGCCGCTTCTTGTCGGGTAATCCTAATCGCTCCCGGGCTGACTGTCGGTCGTCGGGCTTGAACAGCGATGTGTCCAGCGCATTGTGTATGGTGCGTACATTGTGCCCCTGCGTGAGGATGCTCTGCCGGGCCATCCCCTCCAACCAATGGCTACAGGTGACGAAGTGGATGAGTCCTGCGGCATATACCTGCTGCTTCTTCATGAGTACCTGATGTGAGAGGTCCTTGTCCTTGGGAAAACAGAGCAGCCAACACTGTCCGCACCCGGCATGGAATCCCTTGCACTCGCGGGCATGGTGGCAGATGCCAGTGCAGGGCCACATGTCGTGCATGGTCCATACCACCGGTTTGCCCGATTCCAGTATCTTCCGGATGCCCTTCAGTGAAAGCATTCCCTGATTCACCCAATGCAGGTGTATGATGTCCGCCTCGCGGAACTCCGGCAGGCGGGTGATGTCGGTGCCACAGTTTGCCACATCCACAGCAAACAGATTCTTTCGGCTGAACCCATTGCTCTTCCAGATGGTGAACCGCTCCCACAGGAAATTCCACCGCAAGCGCCACGAAGCGGGCAGTGAGGCTGTGGTGATGCTGTCGGTCTGCTTGTCGCGTACCAGCATTTTTGCCTTCACCCCATGATTGTTCAGGGCTTCGGTCAGTCGGTTGGCTGCTACAGCGGCTCCGCCTGTTCGTTCGGATGTATTGACGATGAGGACTCTCATGATAGTAATCTTCTGTTGTTTGGCTGCGAAGATAGGAAAAATAATGCTTCCAACCAATATATCTTCACAGATTTCTGCTGAAACTTAAGCAGTAAATCTGTTTTGCCGCACAGAAAAAGTGAATTGTCCGTACACTTATCAGATTTCTCAGAAGAGAAAAGTTTAATCAGCAGTGCTGATTACATGATTAGCACTGCTGATTATGTGATTAGCACTGCTGATTATATGATTGGCACTGCTGATTAAACTTTGGACTAAAGGCTGATTAAAAGAAGAACAAGGCAAACCGATTTTATACTTCAGCAAAACAGAAATACCTCTTGACACTTTTCTGATAAGGCTTCAGATTTGCCGGATAATGCTGTTTTGCTGCAAAATGTGGCCGTTTCTTTTTGCCATTCAACAAGTTTGCAGTATCTTCGCTCCGAAAAACTGTGAAACCATGGCAGACAATTATCTGGAAAAACAATATGAACAATATCAGGCACGCAAGGCAGCCTGGGAAAAGGCCAAGCAACGGCGGCCGCAGGTGAAGAGTGCCCCTAAAGTCGAAGCCCCCTATCAGGAGGTGGAGGCGATAGACACCCTCATCGGGTTGGCACAGGAGACGCAGTTGGCCAACCATCGCAGGAAGGAACTCTACACCCCCGCAAGCCTGTACAAGGGATACCGCCTGGGGGAACCGGACAGCTATGCTGACTGCTACGACAACCAGGTGTATCAGCACTATCTGAAACTGGGGAAAAGTTGTAAGGAGGTACGCGAGACATTGGCCCGCACCCTGCACGACCACGCCATCACCCATGCCATGCATGACATGCTGGCAAACTATGACGAACGACGCATCGTGGGCATCATGGGCGGACACGGACTGCTACGTACGGACGAGGCTTACCGACAGATTGTACGCATCAGTAAACGGCTTACTGAGATGGACTTCCTACTCATCAGCGGTGGCGGACCGGGAGCTATGGAGGCCACACACCTAGGTGCCTGGATGGCCGGACGCACACAGGAGGAACTGGACGAGGCACTGCGGACATTGGAAAAGGCCCCTTCGTTCAACGACCGTGAATGGTTGGACACGGCCTTCCAAGTGCGTGAACGGTTCCCACAGGAACATTACGTAAGCTTAGGAGTCCCCACTTGGCTTTACGGTCACGAACCTGCCACACCCTTTGCCACCCATATAGCCAAATATTTTGAAAACGCTCTCCGCGAAGACGGTCTGCTGACCATCGCCAAGGGCGGTCTCATCTACTCACCAGGCAGTGCCGGCACGCTACAAGAAATATTCCAAGAGGCTGTGCAGAACCACTACCTCAGCTTCGGCTATGCCAGCCCCATGATATTCTTGGGAACGGAATACTGGACAGAGGAGATGCCCATCTACCGCTTGCTGGAGCACTTGATGCAGAAGGGAAAATACAAGAACCTGCTGCTCACCCTCACCGACGACGAGCACCGCATTGTGGATACGCTGGAGCGGTTTGCGGGAGAGGGATGATAGTGATTAATAGTGGCTATAGTGACTATATATCTATAGTATCTATAGTGACTATAGTAACTATAAGAAAACGAAAAAACAACCCATTATCCAATAATTCATGAAACTAAAAAACATTTTATTGACTACTTCGCTGGCACTGGCAACAGCAGTTCCAGCTTTGGCACAATCAAAGACTTGGACTGCCGACAATGGCAACGGGACTTTCACAAACCCGCTATTTTATGATGAGTTTTCTGACCCTGACATCATCCGTGTGGGTGACGACTATTATCTGGCCGGTACGACCATGCACACGGTGCCCGGCCTCGTTATCCTCCACTCCAAGGATTTGGTGAATTGGGAGAACGTAAGTTATTGTTTCGACCGCTACACGTTTGACGACCCTGCCTTCAGCTTGAAAGAAGGTAAAGAGATTTATGGCCAGGGTATCTGGGCACCCTGTATCCGTCATCATAATGGAACCTTTTATCTCTACTCCAATGTGAACGGAAAAGGACTGCAGTGCTTCACCAGCCAGGACATCCGCGGCCCATGGAAACACCACAACATGGAAGGACGTATCTACGACCTGAGCGTACTGTTTGACGACGATGGAAAAATCTATGCTATCCACGGATACGGAACTGTGATGTGTACCGAACTGAAGCCCGACATGAGTGGCCCTATCGAAGGGACCGAGCGTGTCATTATCGAAGAGGGCAATGTAGTGGGCGAAGGACACCATATCTATAAGGTAAACGGAATGTACTACATCCTGAGTGCCGACTATGCTCCCAATGGCAAAATGACTTGCGCCCGTGCCAAGCATATCCACGGCCCATACGAGGTGTGTGTAGTGAGTGCTAGCGAGACCTATGGCTACCATCCCGGACACATGACCCAGTTCCGCGGACGCATTCCCAATGATGGCGACCCCATACAGATAACTCCGCCGGACAAGAACGCCGTGGCCTGCACCAACATCCACCAGGGTGGTATGGTGCAACTGCCCAATGGAGAATGGTGGGCTGTGTCGATGCTCGACTTCCACAGCATCGGACGTACCGTAGGTCTCAGCCCCATCACATGGATTGACGGATGGCCCTACTTCGGATTGGAAGGAAACCCGGGACGTTCGCCACGCACATGGCTGAAACCCAACACGGGAGCAAAGGTGGAACCTCATGGCCCCTATGAACGCAATGAAGACTTCAACGGACGTACCCTCGGTCGCGTATGGCAATGGAACCACAACCCCGACGACAAGATGTGGAGCCTGAAGAAAGGTGCCCTGCGACTGAACACCATGCCGGCACCGCAACTGATGTGGGCACGCAACACACTGACACAACGTGTCATAGGTCCCACTTCGACAACTACCGTAGAGCTGAACGTCGCTCACCTGAAAGATGGCGATGTGGCCGGATTGGGAAACATCAATGTTCCTTGTTCATGGGCAGGAATCGTGAAAGAAGGAAAAAATACTATCTTGCGATGGTTCGACCAGTACAAGAACGACACGATTGACCTCACTGTCAGTCCGAATAACGGACGCATCTGGCTCCGTTTTGAAGGAGACTTTGATAATGACCGCGGACATTACGCTTATTCACTCGATGGTACTACTTTCCAACCCTTGGGCAAAGAGATTCTGCTGGGCTACCAGCTTATTACCTTCCAAGGCTCGCGCATGTCGCTCTTTGCCTTCAACACCAAGGGACGCAACGGTGGCTATGCCCTGTTTGACAACTTCACAGTGGAGGAGCATCAGGCCGACCGCAGCGGGAATATCCCCTTTGGCAAGACTGTCCGTCTGGTGAATCTGGCAACGGGGCGTCCTATGGTAGCTACCCGTCATGGACACCTCTACGACAGTCGCCCCAACGATAAGGGAGCCGCCACACAATTCCGCATTATCGACAAGGGGCAGGGACAAGTGGTACTACAGAGTGTCGATGGCCGCTATGTGTTCATTGCCGGACAGGGTTTGATGTCTGATGTCCGACTGACCAAGGATGAAAGTAAGGCTGAACGTTTCATGTGGCAAGATTTGTTGCAAAACGACTGCATGTTGCTCTCCATGAGCAAACACCTCTATGTAGGCAAAGATCCACTGAATGGGAATCCCTATAGCTGTGACTTCAAGGGGGCTGACCCAGCCCGCAAGAACGGTGCAGTGTTCCGTTGGGAGGCAGTTGAATAGGGTTTGGAGTTCAAGGTTTAAAGTTTAAGGTTTAAAGTTTAAGGTTCAAAAGCTTAGGATTGGAGTTAAACTTTGAACCTTGAACCGAAAAACACTTTTAGAGAACAAAGGCAATAACAGAGGGGAAACGACGTTATAATAGACTAAAGGTGGGGCTTGTAAAATCCCACTTAAAGAAGAGAAAATCGATGAAACGTTATCTGCTCATTCTGACAGGATTGCTCGTGTGTCTGCCTTTCATGGCACAGAAGCGGAAGCCACAGAACCGACCGTACATTGACCAGCGGCGGTTGCACTACGGCTTCTACATCGGTGTGCATGCCCAAGACCTGGAGTTTGTACACAACGGATTCATCACTGAAGATGGGAAATCATGGTTTGCCGATGTGGCCGAATACAGTCCGGCTTTCAGTGTCGGGGTATTGGCCGAGGCGTACGTCACCTCCAACATTGCTGTCCGCGCTATTCCTTCGCTCTATTTCGGACAACGCAAAATCATCTTCCATGAGCAGACTTCGCATTTGGAACACAGCCAAATGATGAAATCGACACTGTTGGCTTGTCCCATCAACCTGAAGCTGGCCGCCCCACGCTTCAACAACCACCGCCCTTTCTTTGTGGCAGGCATCAATCCTACGCTGTCTTTGACCAACAAAGACCGTCAGGCTTTGCTGTTGAAGAAGTGGGACTGTTATGTGGAGGTAGGACTCGGATGTGACTTCTATCTGCCTTTCTTCAAGTTGATACCCGAACTGAAATTCTGTTTCGGACTGCGCGATTTGTTGGAGACCGACCGTTCGGACCTGATAGACAAATCGCTGTTGGTCTATACCCAATCACTCAAAGAAGTGCGTAGCCGCATGGTGATGCTGACATTCTATTTCGAATGATTACCAACAATCCCAAATCTGATGATTGGTTCGGAATAAAAAACGGAAGAGGGAGCTTTTCACAAAGCCCCCTCTTTCATAATTATAGGTATTAGTTTCTTTTAAGGTAAAAAGATTGTTTTAGGATAACGCTGCAAAGGTAGGCAGATAAATCCATTTGGCATAATCTTTTTATATGTTCTACAACATAAAAACGTATTTTTTATCGTCTGAACTGACTTTTTGTTGTTTTTGTGTCCTAAAAATGGGGTTATCGTCCTGCTTACGTTTACTATTTGTTACTCCTCTTTTTCAATGTACTCATAAAGTTTCTTATAAAAGGGATGCCGGGTGAGGGTGGATGCATCACCCAAGATGATGAGTTTCATGCGGGCTCGGGTGATAGCTACATTCATGCGGCGCAGGTCGTTGAGGAAACCAATCTGTCCCTCTTCATTGGCACGTACAAGGGAGATGACGATGACATCGCGTTCTTGTCCTTGGAATCCATCAACAGTATTTATAGAAATGAGGTGGTGGAAAGGTTTGAAAAAGGGGTCGCGACGGATGGACTGTCGCAAGTATTGTACTTGTGCCTTATAGGGAGAAATGACTCCGAAGTCGATGCGTTCCTCCAGGATGCGCTGCTTGCCGATACGGGTGATGTAGGTCTGCAATTGTTCCAGGGTAAGGCGTGCTTCGGCTTTGTTTATACGGCCGAAACTTTCGCCTACGAACTCTTCGTTACAGTCCATCCCCTCGGTATTTATCCATACCATGGGGGTGTCGTAGTCGAGTATGCCACGGTATTTCACTTCGGGAGCAGCCTGTAGGGAACCTCCATAGAACCAATCAGAAGAGAAGCGCATAATCTCTTCGTTCATACGGTATTGGATTTTCAGCAGGCTTACGGCTTCAGGCTTCCGTTTGACGATGGTTTGCATCAGTGTATGTGCCAGTCCGCCGCGTACAGCCTCCTGACATTTGACCGTGGGTGGAAGTTGGCAATGGTCGCCAGCCAGGATGACCCGGTCGGCTCGTCGGATGGCAATCCAGCAGGCAGGTTCCAAAGCCTGTGCCGCTTCGTCAATGAATAGGGTTGCAAACTTCATGCCTGTCATCACCCGATGGGCGCTTCCCGCCAGTGTGCAGGCTACTACGCGGGCCTCGTTGAAGAGGTCGGCGTTGATGTGTATTTCCAGTTCGGTTGCGCGGTCTTTCAGAGCGTTTATCTTCTGGTGCATATTTTCACTGCGTCCTTTACGGCGCTGTTGGTACAGTTCGCGTATGGCTTTGCGTATGCTCCACAGTTGGGGATAGTCGGGGTGAGCCTCGAAGCGTCGTTCGTAGGTGAACGATAGCATTTTGTCGTTCACTCGGGTGGGATTCCCGATGCGTAGTACGTGGATGCCGCGATCAACAAGTTTTTCGCTTATCCAATCGACGGCCATGTTGCTCTGTGCACACACCAGTACTTGGTTTTCGCGATGCAATGTCTCAAAGATGGCCTCTACTAAGGTTGTCGTCTTTCCCGTACCGGGAGGGCCGTGTACAACGGCCACATCTTTGGCCCACAGTACCTTGTTGACAGCTTCTTCTTGACTGGGATTGAGCCAGGGAAATCGGGTGGGGGCAAAGTGGTAAGTGCTTGTGGGAGCATTGCCGTGGAATATGTCGCGCAGTTCGGCCAGGCGGTTTCCTTTGGCTTTGATGACCTGGTTCAGGGCTTCGAACATCAGCCGATAGGTATGTTCGTCGAAGTATAGCTGCACACCTACCCGGTCGGCAGCTTGTAATTCCACCAGGGCATCGGTCGAGGGGATGACCACCACCATGCGTTCCTCATCAGCATAACTGACAGTGGCGGTGAAGCTGAGGAACTTCACTTTCCCCTCTAAGTTTTGGGTGAAGAAGCAGACCGGACGGCCGTATTCGAAGTTATGTTCGATGTCAGAATCTTCTGTGCGGAAGACCTCTACCACCAGTTGGTTCAGTGAGTTGTAGTAACTGCGCCCCACGTTTAACGGATACCAGGCTATGCCCCGTTTCACTTTGCGGGCAATGCCCATGAGTTCGGTCTGTTGGCGGTAGGTTTCTTTTTCGTGTTCGTATTCCAGGCGAAGGAGGTTGTATAGGGTGTGCATGGTTTGTTGGTTTCCTAGACTTTCTAGGTTTTCTAGAAGTTCTAGAGAATCTAGAAAGTCTAGTGATTTTTATTTCTTTTTGTTATACTCGGCATTTACTCTCAAGAAGGTGAAAAGTAAGAGGGTGAATCCCCATAATGATGATCCTCCATAACTGAAAAAGGGAAGAGGGATGCCTATGACGGGAGTCAGACCCAATACCATACCTACATTGATGAACAGATGGAACAGGAAGATGCTGACCAGACAATAGCCGTAGATGCGGCCGAAAGCATGGCTTTGCTTTTCGGCCAGGTGAAGCAGTCTCAAGATGAAGAGCATGAATAAGAACAGGATGGCTGAAGAACCGATGAAACCCATCTCTTCACCTACAGTGCAAAAGATGAAGTCGGTGTCCTGTTCGGGTACATACTTTAGCTTTGTCTGTGTACCATTTAAGAATCCTTTTCCATGTAATCCACCTGAGCCTATGGCTATTTTGGACTGATTCACATTGTACCCAGCTCCTTTGGGGTCGTCCTTCATGCCGAGAAGAACCTCGATGCGCACCCGTTGGTGGTCGTCCAGTTTGTTGAATACCATGTTGCAAGAGTAGAGGAATGCGACCGACCCTATGGTAAATAGGGCTATCAGGGCAAACTGTTTGCTTCGTTTCATTATCGCTAAGTATATCAGGTAGCCTGCCATGACGATGCATTCGCTTACAAGCAAATAAGTGAGGTCGAATGCGTAGATGAATTCAGAGAGGAGTATTCCTGCGGCAGTAGTTGTTATAGAAAGGATAAGCATCCACTTTACGGGTTTCCAGAGTTTTCCGTAAACCCACGTCATGCCAATGCTGAATAATAGGATAAGAGTAAGAACGACAGAACGCCCTACAGAGGTGGGAGTATCCCATAAAAATTCATTTCCGAAACGGATACCCACTACAAAATAGATGACAGCTGCTACACCTGTAAAGAGGATGGCTCCCGACATGCCTTCGCGATAGAGTACAAGGAAGAAGGCTGCATAAACCAAAGCCGAACCCGTCTCCTTCTGCATGATAATCAATATCATGGGGAGTAATATCAGAAATATGGCGCGGATAAAATTCTTTCCTTTGTCGAGGGTGAAGCCATAGGAACTCATCATCTTGGCCAAAGCCAATGCTGTGGCATACTTGGCAAATTCTGCGGGTTGCAGACTGACAGGCCCCAGGCTTATCCACGAAAGAGAACCTTTGATGTCGCGAGCGATAAATGGAGTCACTAGCAAGAGTAACATCATGGCGGCATAGAACAGATAGGCCAGCACTTCATAAATCTTTTCCTCCAGCATCAGCAGTACAAATCCCAGCCCCATTGAGCAGCCTATCCACACCAGTTGTTTCCCAGAGCGACTGTCAAAGCTGAACAAATCTGTCTCGCCATATGTGTAACTGGCACCGCAGATACTGAACCAGCCACATGTGACCAGTACCAAATAGAGTAGAACGGTTATCCAGTCTATCGATTTCCAAACATTCTCTTTTCGCTTGCGTATCATGAGCTTGCAAAGTTAGATTCTTCTTCTTCTTTTTTATCCCTGTCAGTCTGTCCACAGGATTACAGTACCACTTTCCAACGAACGTTGCACGTCAATTGTCCGTTGGTTGCTGCTGCCCCGGAATCGGAGTTGCTCGTCGCGCAGGTTCTGGATGAAAGGGCCGTCCACCAACACGTCAATGTGGCGGAGCAGTTCCCGTTGGGCAGGCATGGTGAGCAGGGTTTCGTAAGTGTACCCCGTGTAGCACCAGATTGTTTTGTGGCTTTGCTCCTTGATGGCGCAGGCCAGTTCTGTGAATCCTTCTGGTTGCATCATGGGGTCGCCACCCGTGAAGGTGACATCGGCAAAGGGGTCGGCCAAGATAGGGACGAGGATTTCCTCGGTTGTCATTTCCCGTCCTGCCCGTATGTCCCACGACTGTGGATTGTGGCAACCCAGGCAGTGGTGGGTACACCCGGCAGCATAGATGGCTGTGCGGAAGCCCGGTCCATCTACCATGGTATCTTCCACTATTCGGAGAATGGCAAGCATGTCTGTGTCCCGTTAAGGTCGTGGATGACACGGTCGTTCAACTCGGCCAGTTTGGCTGCATTCCATCGGTCGGTAGTTCCTACCAGATAGCCTGTGATACGTTGCAGACGGTCGATGCGCTTGCTCTTGCAGCGGGGACATTCTTCCATGCTGGTATCTGCATTCTCGTAGCCACAGTCCATGCAGCGGTTGCGGTTGTGGTTCACCGAGCCGTAACCGATGTTGTAGGCATCCATCATATCCACCACGCGCATGATAGCTTCGGGGTTGTGGGTGGCATCGCCGTCCATTTCCACGTAGAAGATGTGTCCGCCGCGTGTCAGGTCGTGGTATGGACCTTCTACCTCGGCTTTGTGTCGTGCACTGCACTTATAGTAAACGGGAACGTGATTTGAGTTGGTGTAGTAATCGCGGTCGGTGATGCCCGGCAGGATGCCGAACTGTTTGCGGTCGCTGCGGGTGAACTTGCCCGACAGTCCTTCGGCCGGAGTGGCCAATACACTGTAGTTGTGTTGGTAGCGGTCAGAGAATTCGTTCACACGGTCGCGCATGTAAGTCACGATGCGGAGTCCCAACTGTTGTGCCTCGTCGCTCTCGCCGTGATGTTTGCCTATCAGGGCCACCAGGCATTCGGCCAGTCCGATGAAACCGATGCCCAGTGTGCCTTGGTTGATGACAGAGGCAATGGTGTCGTTCGGTGTCAGGTTTTCGCAACCCAACCATAGGGCTGACATCAGCAGGGGGAACTGCTTGGCATAGGCGGTCTTCTGGAACTCCATGCGCTCGTGCAACTGGCGGGCTGTCACCTCCAGCAGGTTATCCAGTTTGGCAAAGAACTGTGAGATACGCAAATCCTTGTCCTCAACCTCCATACACTCAATGGCCAAGCGGACAATGTTGATGGTAGAGAAGGAGAGGTTTCCACGACCGATGGAGGTCTTGGGGCCAAAGCGGTTCTCGAACACACGGGTACGGCATCCCATGGTAGCCACTTCGTGTTCGTAGCGTTTCGGGTCGTTGGCTTGCCAAGCCGGATTCTGGTTGAAGGTGGCATCCAAGTTGAGGAAGTTGGGGAAGAAGCGTCGTGCACTCACTTTGCAGGCCAAACGATAAAGGTCGTAGTTGCGGTCTTCGATGAGGTAGCTCACCCCACGTTTCTTTTTCCAAATCTGTATAGGGAAAATGGCTGTCTCGCCGTTGCCCACGCCGCGTTCGGTGCTTTTCAGCAGTTCGCGGATGATGCAGCGTCCCTCAGCACTGGTGTCGGTACCGTAGTTGATGGAACTGAACACAACTTGATTTCCACCGCGGGAGTGGATGGTGTTCATGTTGTGGATAAAAGCTTCCATGGATTGGTGTACGCGTGCCACCGTCTTGTTGATGGCCGCTTGCAGAATACGTTCTTCGCCTTCCAGTCCATCCAGCGGCAGAGTCAGATAATCGTCCAATACCTTATTATATAGGTGTGAATAATCTTGTCCCATCAACTCTTCCAGACTCTTCACTTCCTCTATGAAACTGCTACGCACATAGGGAGCCAGATAGAAGTCAAAGGCAGGGATGGCTTGTCCGCCATGCATTTCGTTCTGTGCCGTCTCCATGGAGATGCAGGCCAAGATGCTGGCCGTCTCGATGCGTTTGGCAGGGCGTGATTCGCCATGTCCGGCACTGAATCCGCGGGAAAGGATGCGGTCCAATGGATGTTGGATGCAGGTCAGACTCTTCGTGGGATAGTAGTCCTTGTCGTGGATATGCAGGTAGTTGTTGCGCACAGCCTCTTTGGCCTCGTCGCCCAACAGGTAGTCGTCCACGAAAGGTTTGGTCGTCTCGCTGGCAAACTTCATCATCATACCCGCCGGAGTATCAGCGTTCATGTTGGCATTCTCGCGTGTCACATCATTGCTCTTGATGTTGATGATTTCTAGAAACACGTCGCGCGTCTTGGCCTTACGGGCTATGCGTCGTTGGTTGCGGTAGGCAATGTACTTCTGTGCCACATCCTTGCGGCTACTTTTCATCAGTTCCATCTCCACCATGTCCTGAATGGCTTCCACGGTCATTTGCGATTCGCCACGGAAAGCCACATGGTCGGTTATTTGGCTGATGAGGTGCATATCTTCCCCTTTATCCGTATGCAGCATGGCCTTACGGATGGCGGTGGCAATTTTTTCTTCATTGAAGCCGACGATGCGTCCGTCGCGCTTCACAACAGTTTGAATCATACGTTTTTTATTCTTTCGATGATATTAAAAAAATGTTTTTCGTACTGTTCCCCTTGTTCCGCGAGCGGAAACAGCCTTTGATGAATGGCAGGTCTTCTGACTTCCCCTTCGCCTTGATGCCTTCCCGACATTTGGATTTGTAGGCAAAATGATCAGTGGCTAAAAGTTTATCTATCAAGACGACTCAGAGGTTCACAGCAGCGCGTCTGTTCGGGATTCTCACCCGATTCCCTTTTAATCCCTCGGGACAAATTAGTCCTTTGGGAACCAATTCATGGGACAAAGATAGTACAAAGGATGATATTGGCAAAGAGAATTCGGATTATTTTTTCAACCGATTGTCCAACTTGTGCACTTCAGCGAGCAGGTTCCATATTCCATCTTCCGAGAGCACACCTCGTTTCAGACCGGCAGGGAGCAGGCCTGCTTCATCGTCAGCAAAGTCCTGTTTCCATTCGTCGCTTCCGTAGTAGGCACTAAGGGTGGCTATCGCCTCTTGGGCTGCCTGATACTTGTCGAGTGCGGCCGAGAGTTCCGTTACAGCTTCCGATGCACGGTCGAACAATTGCTCCATCCGGGAGATTCTTTGAGGGTTTGTCATCATTCTAATTTTTGAATACAATGACGCGGATGATACATTTTTCCATTAATAGACGGATAATCTATCCGCGTTATCTGCGTCATCCGCGTCTTAGAAATCAAATGGTTAATATCTTTTCAGGGGACGAGTTCTTTAATTTATCGTACTTTCAGAGAAGTAATAGTCTCTCAACGGTTTCACTACGGTTTCCCCCTTCAGGTTGACTTCGCCAGTCAGACGGATGTCCTGTGACGAAGCCCCCACCTTGATGGCGAACTTGCCTG
>JAFXDL010000186.1 GCA_017516265.1 Bacteroidaceae bacterium | reverse complement strand
GTTTTCCAGGTTGGCGATGATTTTACTCATGATTTTGTCAATCTGCTTGTCGTTGAGCGTGGCATTCTCGTCTTGGAGGAGGAAGCTGACGGCATAGCTCTTCTTGCCTGCTTCGAGGTTCTTGCCTTCATAGACATCGAAGAGAGAGACTTCCTTCAGGAGCTTCTTCTCTGACTCGTAGGCTATCTTCTCGATGTCGGCAAACTGAACGGCCTTGTCGATGAGCAGGGCGAGGTCGCGCTTCACGGCGGGGTATTTGCTCAGCTCCTTGTAGCTTACCTTCTGGTTCTTGATGGCACGCATCAGCTCCTTCCAGTTGAGCTCGGCGTAATAGACCTCGTTGTCGATGTCGAACTTACGCTGAATCTTCTTGGTGATGATGCCGATGGTGGCCAGGAGCTTGCCTCCACGGGTGTGGATGGTGATGGCATTGGCAAAGACATCATTGGCAAGTGTGCCGAATACCACCGTGCCCAGGTTCAGGCCGAGGCGGGCGAAGATGTTGAGCACGTAGGCCTTCAGCTCGAATACTGAGGTGGCCTCGTCGGCATGTGCCCACGAGTTGTTCACGCGCTTGCCTGTCACCCAGAGGCCCATGAGGCTCTGCTCGGTGTAGGGGGCGAGCACCTTCTCGTCGTTCTTCTTCTCGGCATTGTAGCTATAGCAATTTCCGAACTCGAAGAACTTCAGGTCAGCAGCCTTGCGGTTGGCATTGTGCATGATGCTCTCGAGACCTCCGAAGAGGAGTGTCTGACGCATCACGTTCAGGTCGTTGCTCAGGGGGTTCATCAGGCGCACGAGGTTCTTGGCGGGGTATGTCTCCAGCTCGTCGTAGTAAGCCGATGCGGTGAGCGAATTGTTCAGTATTTCATTGAATCCGCACCCTACCAATTGCTCGGCCACGAGGTTCTGCAACTTGTGGCTCTTGTCGGCTTCGCCCTTGGTGGTGAGGCTCGACTTGAGGGTAAGGGGGATTTCTACGTTGTTGTAGCCATAGATGCGCAGGATGTCCTCCACCACGTCGCAGGGGCGCTGGACGTCCACACGGTAGGCAGGCACATCGAGGGTGATGCCCTCGGCGGTTTCGTTCACAATCTTCATCTCCAGCGAAGTGACGATGCTCTTCACCGTGTCGGCAGGAATCTCCTTTCCGGCCAGCATGTTCACGTAGGCATAATCGAGTTCTACACTGAAGTTGCTGATGGGGTTGGGATATACATCGGTCAGCTCCATCGAGATGGTTCCTCCGGCCAACTCCTTCACAAGGAGGGCTGCCTGCTTCAGGGCGTAGATGCAACCATTGGGGTCGATACCGCGCTCGAAACGGAAGCTGGCATCGGTACTGAGGCCATGGCGACGCGCACTCTTGCGGATGGATGTGGGATTGAAGTAGGCGCTCTCGAGGAAGACGTTCTTTGTCTCCTCCGTAGTGCCCGACTCGAGACCTCCGAACACACCACCGATGCACATGGGCTCCTCGGCATTGCAAATCATGAGGTCGCGCTCAGAGAGTTTGCGTTCTACCTCGTCGAGGGTGACGAAGGGGGTGCCTTCGGGCATGGTCTTCACCACCACGGTGCCGCCCTTAATCTTGTCGGCATCGAAGGTATGCAGGGGTTGTCCGTAGGCATGGAGGATATAGTTGGTGATATCCACAATGTTGTTGATGGGGCGCAGGCCGATGAGGCGAAGCTTGTTCTGCAACCACTCGGGGCTCTCCTTCACAGTGACACCTTTCACGGTGACACCTGCATAGCGGGGACAAGCCTCGGTATTCTCCACGCGGATAGCGATGGGGAGGTCGTTATTGTCGATGGCAAAGGCATCGCACGAGGGACGTGTCAGAGATGTCTCCCGACCCTGCTGGACAAGCCATGCGTAGAGGTCGCGGGCCACACCGTAGTGTGAGCAGGCATCGGCACGGTTGGGGGTGATATCGACTTCGATGACGTAGTCACTCTTGATACCGTAGTAATCCTTGGCAGGTGTACCAGGCACGGCATCGGCGGGGAGTACGATGATGCCATCGTGGCTGGTGCCAATACCAATTTCGTCCTCGGCACAAATCATGCCGTTGGACTCCACTCCGCGGAGTTTTGATTTCTTGATGGTGAAGCACTCGTCGCCATCGTACAACTTGGTGCCCAATGTGGCAACAACCACCTTCTGACCAGCAGCTACGTTGGGGGCACCGCACACAATCTGTACGGGCTCGCCACTTCCAAGGTTCACAGTGGTCACATGCATGTGGTCGCTATTGGGATGCGCCTCGCAGGTCAGCACCTCGCCGATGACAATGCCTTCGAGGCCGCCCTTGATTGTCTGCACCTCTTCCACAGAGCCCACTTCGAGACCTATGGAGGTCAGCGCAGCCGACACCTCTTCGGGTGTCATGTCAAAGCTCACGTATTCCTTGAGCCAATTATAAGATATATTCATACGCGTATGTTTTTTATATATTTCCTTAAAAAAAGACGCGCAAAGGTACGGAGATTTGTGGACATACACAAACCTTTTCTTTAGAAAGTGAAAAGTGCCTCCGTCGGAGACATTCAGGCAATAAGGGGATGCACCAAAAAAATCAGGCACGGATGACACGGATTAACACGGATGGTTCATTTCTGTCATACCCGAAAAAAGGGTACCACATATCCGTGTAATCTGCGTCATCCGTGCCTGATTTTATGTCTGACACGTCCTCCCCCATTTCAGGGGGAATCTCTGCAGGGTTTATTTCTTCGTCACCTCCGACTCATCCATGAAGAGGTATGAGCGCTGATAACCACCGGCATCGATGACCACCTTCTCGAAGACGATGGCGGGGTCGTTCGGTGTGATGGTGATGGTGTGCTCGGCAAGCGAAGTGTTGACAGAGAGGTTCTTCAACTGACTATCAACCACACGACCGGCCACGGTGGGATAATAGATGCTATAGACATTCTCGGGCTTCTCGTTGAGGTTGGCATTGAAGTTTACCACCTGAGGTTCACCACCATCGATGCTAACACTGAAGGTGAGGCCACCCTTGTTGAGATAGTCGAGGGTTGACTTGGTGATGACGTGCACATTCACGGCATTTCCCTTGCCATTGCCCTTCCAACGATAGATGAGCGAAGCACCTGTCACAGGCTTGGTGTAGGGCATCAGAGCCACGGCACTACGGGTACGCCCCATGTCGGGGATTACCGTCCACTCGGTGCCCTCAGCAGCCTTGGCCTCGTAGTAGTGCTCGGCCTCCATGGCCACCACATCATTCTTCATCTGGAAAGTATAGCCACCTGCGGTAGGATTGTCGATGCGCGATGTACGGGGAAGCATGTCATGGGGGAAATTGTCATTCCAACTACGATAACCGATGTGCTTCTGGGTCATCATACCATCCCACTTGCCACCGGCAATGTCCTTGTTGTACGAGAGGCATAGCAAGGAGTCGCGACGGAAGGCCTCGGCCACACGATCGGCCCACATGTTGGCATCGGGATTGCCGGCCTTGAAGAGTTTCTGATTCATAGCCTGGGCATAGTACATCTGATGGAGGTTGGCCATCGCCTGTACGGGGAAGAGGATAATCTGCTGGTAAGCATCGCGATACTGGGGTTTCAGGGTGAGGTACTGACGCAAGGCTTCCACCTCGATCTGCATGTATTCATCGACCACCTGTTTCCACTCACCGGTTTCGATATTGTAGGTGCGTGCGTCCAACATCTCGGCCGTACAACGTCCGTTGAGCTTGCTGATACGGTTGAGAATACGTGCAGCTTCGGCTCCCTGAGCTTCACCAAATTGCTCGATACAGAAGGGAAGCACATGGGTACCCACGACATCAACCGTGACCGACTTGGGACTCCAAGCCATATCAAGGAAGAGGGTGATGGGATACTCCATCGGCTTGAGGTCGCCCACGTTGAGAATCCACATGCGCTGGATACCACGGTCGTAGGCAAGGGTGAGCTGCTCCCACATGTTTTGCACAGGAGTGACGTTGAGCCACTTGGAGTTACGCGGTGCACCCACGTAATCCACGTGGTAATAGAGTCCCCATCCACCGGGGTGTTTCAGCTCCTTCTCAGAGGTGGGCACACGACGCACATTTCCCCAGTTGTCATCGCAAAGGAGCATGATGACATCGTCGGGCACACGCATACCCTTGTCGTAGTAGTCGAGCACCTCTTTGTAGAGCGCCCATACTTGGGTGGTCTTCTTGGCCGGTTTCTTGGTCACGTCGGCAATAATCTTGCGCTGGTTCTTCACGACGCGCTCGAGGAGTTTTGTGTCGGCCTCCTCGCTCATGGCCTCGTCACCATCACCACGCATACCGATGGTGACCATATCCTCGGTACCCTTCATACGCTCGATTCCTTCACGGAAGAACTGGTCGAGCTTCTTCTGATTGGTTGCATAATTCCAAGCTCCCCACTCTCTGCGTTTACGGGCATATTCCTGATGGTTGCGTGCCATAGGTTCGTGGTGCGAGGTGCCGATGATGACACCCATCTTGTCGGCGGTAGGGCCATTTTCGGGGTCATCGGCATAGAAAGCCCAGCTCCACATGGCTGGCCAAAGCATGTTTCCGCGCAAGCGGAGGATGAGTTCGAACACACGGGCATAGAAGCGATGGTCGCCATAGTTGGTGCCCCATGTATTCTTCACCCACGAGGTGAGACAGGGTGCCTCGTCGTTGAGGAAGATGCCACGAAACTCTACGGCAGGTTCGCCATCGGTGTATGTACCTCTTAATATATAGGCTTCGCTCTGCTTCTCAACAGGCACATCGGCCCACCAGTACCAGGGAGATACACCAAGCTGGCGACTGAGTTCGTACACACCATAGATGGTACCGCGCTTGTCGCTACCAGCAATGACCACCTGACCTTCGGGTGTGGTGGTGATGATGAACTTTTCGCGTTTGCCTTTCAGGTCGGCCAATTTCAGGGCATCAATGGCCTTGTTCTTACCGATGGTACCTACGAGGATGGTCGGCTTCTCCCCTACTCCTTCTTGAAGGACGGGAGCCTTGCCCAACACACTCTGCATATCTGTCTGAAGATTACGGATGGCAATCTTCACACCTTCATACTCTGTTTCACTATAACCGATGGTGGCATTGGTAATGCACACGGCGTCAGCTTGCTTCACAAAACTGACAAATTGCTCTGCCGCCTGCACCAGTGTGATGCACGACAGGGCAATGAGGGATACGATAAGTTTTTTCATTTCTTATAAAAAATCATTTCACAATCACGAATCCGCCATTGGTAGGTATCTCCACCTTGACGGTCTGTTTCTTAGTCACTTTCACGGGTTTCACTCCATCCTTCTGATAGAGGCTGACGGTGCTCTTGCCCTCGAGCATAGGCAGGGGCAGTGTCTGCTTGACTGGGGTGTCCATCGCATTCACACCGGCAATGTACCACTTGTCGCCCGCACGGCGTGCCATGATGATATATTTGCCCGGATAGCCATCGATGAAACGCACTTCATCCCACTTGGTGGGCACGGTCTTCATGAAGTCGATAGCATAAGCGGGTGCATCGGTCAGGTTGTTGGGTGCCAAAGCAAAGTGTTGCACGGGGCTTTGGAAGATAACGGCCGTAGCGAGGGCATAGACATCGCTGGTGATGCGACGCGAGCCACGGTTGTTGGAGGCGCTATAATACTTGTTGAGGGCAGAGCCACCGAAGTCCATCGAACCTACGGCATTGCGGGTGAAGGGATACATCGTACCGCAATCGCGTGCCTCGGCATCGCAGAAGCCTTGTGAGAAGTGGAGATTCTCCGAAGCAAGGATGGCCTCGGAAGCCACATAGTTGGGGAACATACGCTCCCATCCGCGCGGAAGGGTGCAACCGTGGAAGATTACCATAATGCCATAGTCGTTGGCATCGGTGAGGATGTCTTCGTAGAGTTGCATCATCGGTTGCTTGTCGCCACCGAAGAAATCGACCTTGATACCAAGGATACCAATCTCCTGCATCCATTTCATCTCCTTGCGGCGCTCATACGGATTGTTCATGATGCCTTTGGGCGATTGGGGCGCATCGTTCCAACTACCATTACTGTTGTACCACAGGTAGAGGCCCACACCCTTTGACTGGGCATAGCGGGAAAGTTCGGCAATGCGCTCGCGACCTATCTGCACATCCCACAGAGCATCCACCAACAGAGAGCGGTATCCCATAGCTGCTGCAAAATCGATATAGCGCTTCTGCTCATCGAAGTTACAGCTGGAGTCCATACCGATAATCCATGACCACATGCCTTTGCCATAATCCTTGGAGTAATCCTTGCTGGCAGGGTATTTCGCCTCCACAAGGTCCCAAGTGACGGTTGTCTCGATGATGTTGGCCGGTGTGTGACCCACGGTGATGGTGCGCCACGGAGTCTTTCCGGGCAAAGCCATCTGCACTGAAGTGCATCCCCATCCGTTCAACTCACCCTCCATGGGAAAACCGATGCGGTATTCGCCACCGTTTCCTCCCAACAGACGACAACCCACATAGTCGCCATCAGTACCTGTCTCGGACACCAGTATCCACAGGGCTTTCTCCTTGTCGGCATTGGGCACTTCAAACAAGCAGGGGAAGGTGTAGCCATTGCCCCATCCATTCTTACCCACAGGTTCGCCAAGGGTATATTTCGTCTCATAACTGGGCATGGTGCGTGCAAATCCGGTCATGGGATTGCTCTGCGGAGCCATGAATGTGAGTGCATTGTCGGCCACACGGAAGGCAGATGCCTCTTCAGTAATCACACAACTACGGGTGTCACGCTGGGGAAGCAGGGTGTAGTTGAAGGCCACGTCGCGATTGCTCACACGAAACTCCACCTCCATCACGGGTCTCTCTCGTTGGGAGAATTGCAATATTGCCGTATTCATCTTGAAATTGTGCTCCTGCCCTTCTTTAAGGCTAGGCAACACATAGCTTCCATGCTGCTCACCTGTGCGCTCCTTTTCTTTATCCCATTTCAAACGCTGGGTATAGTCTCCCATATTGGTTTTCAATCCAAGGGCCGATGGGGCTATTGCCACCTGTCCATCATAGAGTACCGAATAGGTGGGTTTGCCATCCTTCATCTCAAAATCCACACTGATGCGTCCGTCAGGACTGCTAACGATTACCTCGGCACGAGCCATAGCGAAACTCATCAGGGCGAGGCAAAGAGTTGCATACTTTTTCGTCATATTTTTCTTCTTGCTTTTAATTATAAGATTAATTTCATGTATTAAGATTGGCAAAAATACTATTATTATCCCGTTTTTACTTTATTTTTCGTTGCAAAACCTTTGCAAAAAGGCAAAAACAAGGGATAAACGGCACTCAAAAACCAAAGGTAAACGACATTCAACCTTGAGACAAGCATCATTCAGCCTTGGGATAAGTTTTATTCAGCCCTGAGGTAAGCATCACTCAGCCATCACTCAGCCCTGGGATAAGCATCATCTAGCCTTGGGGTAAGGTTCATCTAGCCTTGGGGTAAGTTCTAGCCAGTTTTAGATTGGTTTTATCCAGTTTTATGATAGACAAACGCACAAGGATTACAAAACAAGCAATCACAACAAGCGGACATCACTGGAAATAGTATAAAAAAAATGGTTCACGCCTTTCACAAGGCATGAACCCCAAACTTACATTAACTAACACCAAATATAATACTGTTTAAGAATAAAAAGAAATCCATGATTTCGGTTGCAAAAGTACAACATCCCACCGAATTGGACTTATAGAAATGTTGCATAAGCTTTTGTCTTCGTCAAACTCCCCAAATTCCCCAGAATATTTCCCTCTTTTTTCAGAACTATTCCGTAGATTTGCCTCAAATAACATTCATAAAACTATTGGTATGAAACACTTCTTGAAACTTTTCCTGCTATCCGTCCCACTAGCGACGACGGCACAAAACCCCATTATCAGCGGTCAATTCACCGCCGACCCTACTGCACGCGTATTTAATAATAAGGTGTACATGTATCCCTCACACGACATCTATGCGCCCGAAGGAGTGCGCCAGGATTGGTTCTGCATGGCCGACTACCACGTGTTCTCCTCTGAAGACCTTGTCAATTGGCACGACCATGGCATCATCGGCACTCAGGAGGAGATTCCTTGGGTAAATCCGAAGGGATACTCCATGTGGGCACCCGATTGTGTGGAGAAGGATGGCAAGTACTACTTCTACTTCCCCGCAGGGCCAAAGGCCGGACGCGGATTCGGTGTAGGCGTAGCTGTAGCCGACAAACCCGAAGGCCCGTTCACCTTCGAAGCCGAACCCATCAAGGGCATCTTTGGCATCGACCCCTGTGTGCTCATCGATGACGATGGCAAGAGCTACATCTACTGGGGAGGCGTGTCAGGCGCTCCATTAAAGGAAAACATGAAGGAACTGGCCGATAAAGGCCAACGCATGGAGGGACTGCCCGAAGGATTCAAGGAAGGACCCTTTGCGTTCAAGAAGGACGGACACTACTACCTCACCTTCCCCTGGGTACGCGAAGAGGGAGGCACCGAAGCCCTGGCATATTGCATGAGCGACAAGCCACTGGGCCCATGGGAGTACAAAGGCATCATCATGAAGGAATCGCCCACCGGATGCTGGACAAACCACCACTCTATCGTACAATACCAGGGAGAATGGTACCTCTTCTACCACCACAATGACTATTCGCCCAACTTCGACAAACGACGTTCGGCACGCATCGACCGTCTCTACTTCAATGCCGATGGCACCATCCGCGAAGTCATCCCCACCCTGCGTGGCGTAGGTATCAACCAAGCCAACTCACGCATTGATGTGGATCGCTATAGCAAAGCGTCCAAGGAGGTTGAACTGGCCTATCTGGACACCACCAACACCTTCCGCGGATGGGAGGTGAAACTACCCAAGAAAGGCAGTTGGCTGACTTATGCCGATGTAGATTTCTCCACCATCAGCGAGAGGGCTTACCTGACGGCTAATGTGAAGGCCGACAAGAATACACGCATCGTCATCCGCGAAAAGAGCAAGGGTGGCAAAGTGATTGCCCGCATCAACGTACAGGTGGAGACCGACGGACAACGCCGGCGCAACTATAGTGGCCAGTGGTTTGCCGTCACAGCTCCCCTCACCTACATCCCCAAGGGAGTGACCGACCTCTACATCGCTTGCGAAGGTGAGGCCGTCAGCATCGACTGGTTGCAATTCAAGAACCATCAGAAGTACTTCACCTCCGCTTCGTCCACACCGGCCAAGCCCGACGAAGAGGGATTCATCCGCCGATGGTCACTCCTGGAGCCCATCGACAAGCCCAACCGCTCGAACACGGTATTTACAGACACCTATCTGCGCGAACACTTCAACATGGAGTACTTCCCCGGCCAATTCACCATCGTCCCCAAGGACGGACAAAAGGTGAAAGCCGGCAAACAACGCCTCACCTGGCACAAGCTGGATAGCGAACGCTTCAACGTGAAGCTCTTCCGCTTTGCTGACGGATTGCAGAAGCAAATCTACGGCGTGCTCTTCTGGGGTGTCACCGTCATAGATTGCCCCGAGGAAATCAAGGACGTACGCTTGGCCGTAGGAAGCAACTCGGCCTCCATGTGGTGGCTCAATGGCGAAGAGGTGCTCCTGCTCTCTGGCGACCGCCGTATGGTGAAGGACGATGCCGTATCGCCACGCATCACCCTGAAGAAGGGGCTCAATATTCTGCGCGGAGCCATCATCAACGGCCCGGGCATGAGCGACTTCTGCGTGCGCTTCATTGACGAAGATGAGAAACCTGTAACAGGATTTGAGATTAAATAAACCAATATTCATTAGAAGTTACAGAAGTTCAGGAGTTGCAGGAGTTCAGACAATAGCTTTGACTATAATAGACAAGGCACACCATGCAAGCAACACTATCGTCTACACTCCTAAGCGAAGCGTCACTCCTACACTCCTGTACTCCTGAAAGTTGTACATGCGAAACTTAAATAAACCAATATTCATTAGAACAATCATGAACAAAATAACATCCACCCTCACCCTACTGAGCCTTTCGCTCACCACTGCATTCTCCCAAGTGGGACAACCCTTCATCCACGACCCATCGACCATCGTCGAGTGCGATGGCAAGTACTACACCTTCGGCACCGGTGGCGGAGGCCTTATCTCCGAAGACGGCTGGAGCTGGAAAGGCGGAGCCGTACGCCCCGGAGGAGGAGCAGCCCCCGATGCCATGAAGATTGGCGACCGCTACCTGGTCATCTACGGAGCCACCGGTGGCGGATTGGGAGGCGGACACAACGGACGCATCCTCACCATGTGGAACAAGACTCTCGACCCTAACTCTCCCGACTTCAAGTACACCGAAGCCATCGAAGTGGCCGCTTCGGACGGATTGGAGGACAACGACGCCATCGACCCGGGCCTCCTGCTCGACCCCACGACGGGTCGCCTGTGGGTATGCTACGGCACCTACTTCGGCACCATCCGTCTCATTGAACTCGACCCCAATACGGGCGAACGCATAAAAGGGAACAAGGAGCTGGACATCGCCATCGATTGCGAAGCCACCGACCTCATCTATCGCGACGGATGGTATTACCTCCTGGGCACACACGGCACCTGTTGCGACGGGGTGAACTCTACCTATAATATAGTAGTAGGACGTTCGCGCACGGTGACAGGTCCTTATCTGGACAATGTGGGCCGCGACATGTTTCATGGTGGCGGACGCATGGTGATAGCCGCTGGCGACCGTGTGGTAGGCCCCGGACACTTTGGACGTACCATCATCGACGAAGGAGTAGAAATCATGTCGTGCCACTACGAAGCCGACTTCGAGCAGAGCGGACGCAGTGTCCTTGGCATCCGTCCTCTACTGTGGAAGAATGGTTGGCCCATAGCTGGCGACCGTTTCAAGGGAGGCACCTTCGAGATAGAATCCGAGCGTCGCGGCTATGCCCTCGAACTGTCCGTCGATTTCGTACGCATGCAACAAGACCGTCAGGCCTTCTGGCGCATCGACCCCAACACACCGGTGAAACCTATTGCCTCACAGACATTGGACGAGGTCATCAACACCTGGCCCAAGGGAGACATCCCCGTGCGCATTGGCGACTACATGTTCCGTCCCCACCAGCGATGGACCATCACCCCCGTGCCCGAAGCCGGAGGTTATTTGGGTGGCCCCTATTTCAAGATGGTTATCGAAGGAACCGACCGTGCCTTGGCCGCTACAGCCAATCTGGAGCTGACCACCGTACCGGCCTTCACTGGAGCTGACGAACAATTGTGGCGCATCGAGCAACTGACCGACGGAACCTTCCGCATCATGCCCAAGGCCATCCCCGGCAAGGAAGGAGTAAACACAAAATACGTGCTCTACTCCATAGCCGACAGCACCCCCACCCTGGCCGAATGGGACTTCAACACCGACAATTCGAAGTGGAATTTCCGCGCACATTGACAACGCGATAGTTTCTTCAATATACGGATTACATGGATAGCGCACCTTTCCTGTAATCCGTATTTTTGTGTCTGAATCCATCCAAAAAAGACAGACATTCCTTTGCTGAAATCACAAATTATTATCATCTTTGCAGAAAATTACGAACCATCATGATACGACACTATTTATCCGTTGCCTGGCAACAACTCACCAAGTACCGCCTGCAATCCGTGGTCAGCATCGTCAGTCTGGCCATCGGCTTCGCCTGCTTCGCACTGGCCAGCATGTGGATAAAGTATGAAACGACGTATGATGCGTTTCATAAGGATGCGGAGAATCTGCATGTCCTCATGTTCGGGAAATCTACCAGTGTCCCAAACAAACTTGATACTCGCCTTCTGCATGAACTGCCCCAACTAGAACAGTTATCCATCATCCGTTCTGTATATGCAGACAGCATCAACGAATTAGATTGGCGTGAAAGCCGTCGGCAAGGAGAATGGTGCATGACCGACACCAACTTTGTATCATTGGTAGGATTCAAGCTGAAGGAAGGAACTACCAGCTTCGTGCACAATCCGAACGAAGTGGCCGTCAGCAGCACAATGGCAACCCGTCTGTGGGGCGACGAATCACCTATAGGAAAAGAGTTAGTAACAGTAAATAAAGAGTATAGGCAAACCCGTATCGTAACAGCAGTTTTTGACAAATGGGGCAGACACTCCAATTTCAATTTCGACTTTGTGAGCCGCATGGCATCAGACAAACCTCTAAGCACCTCTTCCCACAATATGATTGTAATGGCCCATATCTCACCCAAGGCAGATGTGGAAGAGTTGAACAGACGACTTGGAGAGATAAATATTTACGAGACAAAGTCTTTTAGTGGTGACGATAAACTCTGTATGAAACCTATCACCCAAGTGCGCCATTTCACACGGATGTACGAACTGTATGCAAGGACAAAACTCCATCACATCTACCTTTTTGCTCTTGCCAGCGGACTATTGATTATGTGTGGTCTGCTGAACTATCTGACCATGTTTATCAACCGACTCTTCATCCGCAAACGTGAAATGGCTCTACGCACGGTATTCGGAGCCACAGGACGGGATTTGACGCTACAGTTTCTCACCGAATACGGACTACTGTTGGCTATAGCGATGGGATTTGGCCTGATGACGGTAAGCCTTTCGGCCGAATGGTTCCTTACGATGACCTCTTTGCCACGCGATATGGAATATATCCACCGCGAATCACTTGTCTATCTGTTGTTAGTGACCATTATTTCATTGCTCATTTCCCTGCCTGCCATCTGGTACTTCCGTCGCCAGTCGTTGCAAAGCAGCATCACGGGAGTGGGTGCACTGACCCGTTATTACATCTTCCGTCGCTTCAGTGTAGCACTACAGATAGCAATCTGCATCTTTTGTATTTTCTGTACAACAGTGTTCATGAAGCAATTGAATCACATGCGCAGCAACCATATTGGTTTCGAGTTGGAGAACCGCATGATATGGCATTATCCCAGTTGGGGAAATTGGGATGAAGCCAAAGAAGGATTGTTCCATTTTGTGAAACAATGTCCCGAAGTCGATACAGCTTTCACCACTGGTTTTCCTCTTTTCCCCGTTTTTGGAAGATCTGTATCACATGTCAGTGTGGAGAACAATTCAGATCTGGCTGAATTATTTGAAGTATATCACGAATATATATCCGATGAGTTGATAAATTTCTATGGGCTTCAGCTCATAGAAGGCCGTTGGTTGGATGAAAGTGATCCTGAGGAAAATATTCTGGTCAACGAATCCTTCGTACATCAAATGGGATGGTCACAGGGGACAGGAAAAAAGATTTATAAGTCCAATGTGTACCATGTATCCGAAGGAAGGAAAAGACCTATATTTCATGAGTTTAACATTGTAGGGGTTATCAAGGATATACTGACCGATTCACCCACAACACCGGCTTTGCCAAGCATGTACCGTGTCATGCCCACTGTCGCCTATACATACAATTTGTCCGAATGGCGTTTTATCCTGCTAAAATACAAGCCGGAGACGAAAGAGACACTGAAAACCAAGATACAATCTTACTATAAAGAACATGATTTGACTTTCGACCCAACTACATGGATTGATTTCCAAGAAAACTATGACCGCAACCTTCGAAGCGAGTTCAATTTGCAGAAGCTCCTCAACATCATTACCGGTGTCTGCATCCTTATCGCCCTTTTCGGTGTGTGGTCGATGATCATGCTCACCTGTGAGCAACGGCGGAAAGAGATTGCCGTGCGTAAGGTGTTCGGGGCTACCACGAAGGACATTCTCGATATGTTCATCGTCGAATACATGGCACTGCAAACCGTGGCCGCCCTCGTGGCCTTCCCCATAGGCTACGCCTGCATGAAGCCGTGGCTGGAGCAATACGTAGTGCAGACCTCTATCCCGTGGTGGATATATGTCGGCATCTTCCTCCTCGTGGCCCTGCTCGTCGCCCTATGCGTCGGTTGGCGCGTATGGAAGACGGCAACCGCCCATCCCGCGGATGAGATTTGCAAGGGATAAGGGAAGCCCCTCCCTAACCCGAAGCCCCTCCCTAACCCTCCCCAAAGGAGAGGGAATTGGAATACAAGACATTCATTAAGTCCTCCCTTTGGGGAAGGATTTAGAAGGGGCCAGTAAATAAATAGTAAATCGTAAATAACAAAATAGTAAATCAACAAACATTTCCCTTGAATTCTCCCCCTTTGGGGGAGTTAGAGGAGGCTTTAACAGAACAAAAAAAACATGAAAGATTTCATCTATTATGCTCCCACCGAAGTGGTCTTTGGCAAGGAGTCGGAAGAACAGGTGGCCCGTCTGGTAAAAAAGTACGGTGGCCACAAGGTTTTGGTACACTATGGCGGACAGAGCGCCATCAAGTCGGGCCTGTTGGATAAGATGTGCAACCTGCTTGGCGAAGCCGGTATTGAATATGTGAAACTGGGTGGCGTGGTACCCAATCCGCGCTTGTCGAAAATCTATGAGGGTATCGACCTTTGCCGTCGCGAGGGAGTGGACTTCATCCTGGCCGTAGGTGGCGGCAGTGTCATCGACTCGGCCAAAGGCATTGCCTATGGTGTACCTTACGAGGGCGACGTGTGGGACTTCTACTTGGGTAAGGACAAAGCCCGTACATGCCTGCCCTTGGCCTGTGTGCTCACCATCCCTGCAGCCGGTAGCGAGATGAGCGAAGCCAGTGTGGTGACCAAGGAAGAGGGCGACGTGAAGTTGGGCTACTCCAACGACATCTCGCGTCCGAAGTTTGCCATCATGAACCCCTGCCGCACCTTTACCCTCCCACCCTATCAGACGGCAGCGGGTGTGACGGACATGATCATGCACACCATGGAGCGCTACTTCACCCACGATGATGACATGACCCTGACCACCGAAGTGGCCGAGGCCGTCATGCGCACCCTGATGGACAGTGTGTTTGCCGTACTGAAGAACCCCGAGGAATACCGCCATCGTGCCCAAATCATGTGGGGCGGCAGCATTGCCCACAACGGGCTGACGGGCTGTGGTGTCGAGGACGACTGGGCCACCCATCAGCTGGAGCATGAACTGAGCGGCATGTTCGATGTGACCCACGGTGCCGGCCTCGCAGCCGTATGGCCCAGTTGGGCACGCTATGTCTATCGGGAGAACGTAAGCCGCTTCGTACGCTTCGCTGTCAATGTACTGGGCATCCCCAATGACTTCACCGACCCCGAAGGCACAGCCCTGAAGGGTATCGAGGCTATGGAGCGTTTCTACCATGCCATCGGTATGCCCATCAACATCCATGAACTCATCGGACGCGACATCACCGACGAGGAAATCAAGGAGATGGTGCGCAAGTGCAGCCGCGACTACCGTGCCACCCAAGGAAGTTTCAAGGTGCTCCGTCCCGAGGACATGGAAGCCATTTATATGATGGCGAAGTAATAGGTTCGGAGTTAAAGTGAGTTGGTGAGTTAGTGAGTTAGTTAGTTGGTGAGTTAGTTAGTGGTTTAGCCAAACTATTGTCTGAACTCCTGAACTTCTTGAACTCCTGAACTCCTTAAACTTTAAACCTTGAACCTTGAACCTTGAACCACCTGTAGCCAGCAATATCCAAAAAAGGCTGTACCAACATTGGCACAGCCTTTTTTCATTACAGAACCGTTATCTTTACAATCTAATTACTTTATCAAGAATTTACGAACCTTTCCATCGGTGGTAACAATGATGTTCAAGCCACGTTGGAGACTCTCGTGACGCACACCATTGATGTCATAGATCGCCTTGGGAGCCAGAGGAGTATTCAGCACATCCTCGATGCTGCTCGGCTTTCCATTGATGCGACATTCAAGGAGCAGGTACTCATCATTCCATCCGCCATTGTTGGCCTGGAAACGGATGATGTAGTTACCCTCTTCCGTAATATCGAAAGCCAACTCGTGCAACTGGGCCGATGAGAGGTCTGCCGATGTGCTTCCGCCGGCATTCGGAGCAGATACAGTGTAGGCCGATGCAGCCACCACCTGATTATTGCTCTTGTTGATGATGCTCACTTTGTATTGCGGATTACTCTTCCAGGCAGCTACAGCATAGCTCAACTTGTAATTGCCAGGCTTGAGGGTCAGCGGATAAGCACTCTGCACACCATATTCGGCCTTACCGATACGCCAATAGAGAGCCTTGCCCTGATAGCCGGTGAAACCTACGAAGGTACGCGAACCAGAACCGAACGATTCGGGATACTCATGGATTCCGTCATCCTCCTGTGTCACACGCCATCCTTCGGGAATACCACCGCTGAGAACAGGGGTGAAATCCAGTGCGTATGTTACAGTCTGGTCAGAGAATACAGGCTTCAGGGTCACAATGTCATCGGGCATCACAAAGCTGTTGTCCTTGCCGATGGTCACATTCCCGTGGATGATTTCCCAACCCGTATGTGCAAATCCGTCGTTGGGAGTAACGGTGAGCTGTACCACCTGACCTTCCACAGCCTCAGTCACACTAGCAGCCACGGTACCGCCCTCAGCCTCGCGGAGTGTAATCTGGAACTTCTCTTCCTCCACATCGATGGGCGTATAGATGATTTGGTCGATATACATGGGGACACCTCCCGTGTTCAGAAGTACCAGGTTGTTCTTTCCCTCCTTCAGGTTGGTGCTGAAGGAAACCTTGCGCCACTCGTTCGTAGCCGTCTTCTCACACTTGAGCGTGTATCTTGTGCCGTTTACCACCACTGCAATGTTTCCACTACGCGATGCAGAGGTATAGCGCACGGCAATGGTGTGTTCGCCCGGATTGTCGCACATCAGCTGGTGACGCAGCGAGCCGTTGGTGTTCGTGCCCATGTCAGCAAAACCGTTTCCTGCATGTCCGCGCACACTGGGATACCATCCGTAGGGGTCGGTCACACAGCTTTTGATGCTCTTGAAGTCCATATCCTCGGCCTCGATGATTATCTCGCCATTGTATGCTCCAGGCTGTTGGGGGATACCCAATGGTGCGATGGCAGCCACGTCGGCCAACTTGCCTTCCGGCACATCAGTACCCTCAGTCTTGATGACCAGGTCCACACCACCCATGTGCTTCACGTTGAGGGTGAATGTTCCCGTAGCCTCGTCCCACTCATGAGTGGCCGACAATGTGGTCAGGTAGCGCTTTCCGGTCGTGTAGGTCGGTTGCGTCTTTGCACCACGGATGATAATCTGGTCAGTCTGCTGGGCTGTAGAGTCGCTACGATAGTTATTCAGATAGAACACGATGCTGTCCCTGTACTCACGGATAGTACCGCTGCTGAGCTTGCCGTAGTTCAATACCAATGTGTCGCAACGGTTGTAGAGCAGAGGAATCTCAGCCGAAGCCGTCTTCTTCTTATTCAGATAGGTATAGGGAGTATAGGTAATCAGCTGGTTTCCACGGCGGGATACATAGAGGTCGCCCTTGCTCACTTCGGGATACTGCTTGTTGAAGTCGTTCACCTTGGCCGTCTGAGTGCCCCAGCGGGACTGGTAAGCCGACTTCTTCACCTGCACGGGAATGGCCTTGGCCACCGAGTCATACAGTGCTATCACAATGGGGATGGCGGCATAGCGTCCCGTCTTCTTCAGGTAGCAGAAGTTGTCCATCCACTGTCCGTTACCACGATTGAAGGGGTCATCCTGCTTGTAGAGATTGTCATAGAGGTTTCCCCATGCGGCATAACTCTGTTCGTAATCCCCGTTGTTGATGTCGTTCACCACCACAATCTTGGTATTCTCCACCACCTCCTTGCGCGAGGGAATATACATCGTTCCGTCGATAATCTTGCGGAACATGTCAATCCATCCGCCCTTGAAGCTGTTGAAGGTTCCCCAGTTGCGGCGTGTATAGGTATCCACCGTCGTATTGTTCAAGTTCTGGAAGTCCTCGGTCCATATCAGCTCCGGTCCGTCCCACACGGCACCACCGTTCACACACGTCTGCTCCATCACCGTACCCAGTCCGGCAGCAGTGGGATACTTCTTTCCGTGTCCTTCACCCAAGATGGCATCCAGCGCACCGTTCCATCCGCAGTTGTCATAGCGCACACCGTAGTTGGTGGCCAGTCCGCTGATGAAGGGCGACATGGTGACACTCTCATTATTATAGAAGCACGATGAGGTGGTGTACTTGTACAGCCACAGACAAGCCTCGGGATAGTCCTTACAAGCCTTCAGCAGGTCCCGGTTGCGCTTCATCATACCCACGGGGTTCAGTCCGTGCGACCAGATGTTTCCGCAAAAGCTGATGGTCAGGAAACCACCGTACTTGTGTGCCATAGGCACCAGTTTGGCAAACAGGGCCAAACGGTCAGCCTGCGAACTGGAACTTTTGTCATTGGGTTCGTCAAATCCCCAGAACTGTTCGCAGTAGTTCCATCCCAGGAAGTTGGGATAACGTTTGTAGAAATATTCAAAGATTTCCAGATCATCATCTTGAAGATGGGTATGTCCGCCACTGGCAGGCTGGCAGGTGAACCACATATTATTGTGCTGGCACACCGATGCCCACGATTTATAGGTACGTATAGCATTCTGTGGCATCTTGTACACCTCTCTTTCCGTGTCATACCCACACGAGAGCGAAAGGTTCAGACACACGTACGGCTTGATGTCATCAGGAATCAGGTCGATAATCTTCTGCGGGTCGGCCTTGTTCCACACATCCACATGCACTAGCCACAGGGGGTTCTTGTTGTCAATCGGTCGGCGTTGTTGTGCCGCTACATCCTTTCCTGCCACCATCATCAGCAAAAACAGGAGGAGAATTGAGTAAAATCGTTTGTTCATGTTCGTTTAAGTCTAAAATTTCATGCTGCAAAAGTACAACAAAAAGCATACCTCACCAACAAAAGACGTTTCATTTGCTTTTCTTTTTGTTTTAAAGGCTGCAGGTTCGGGGGAAAGGGGGAGGTTTAAGGTTTAAAGTTCAAGGTTTAAGGTTTAAGGTTTAAAGTTTAAAGTTCAAGGTTCAAGGGGGAAGGTTTAAGGAGTTCAGGAGTTCAGACAATAGTTTGGCTAAACCACTAACTCACTAATTTTCACTTAACCTTCGGTCCCACATAGGTCTGCTTCAGCCCTCCCCAATCGACGATGATGCGCTGGATCATCGTTCCGGGGTCGCCACAGGTGAGGGTGAGGGTGTGCGATGGCTGTGTGCGGTCGATGGCGAAAGTGACGCTGGCTTCTACCCCATTCTTCAGCACCTGGTCCTTCCACGGTTCGCTCCACTCGGTGGGGAGATTTTCGGTGACGTAGGGCGAGTGTCCGTCGATGGAGATACCGTAACGGTTGCTCTTACCTTTGTAGATAGGAAAGAACGGGAGGGTGGAGACGGTGACCGTCACACTGTCGGCCTCGATATGCGGCAGGGCATATTCCACGCGTGTGCCGTCCAGACGAGTGGCATCGGCGGTCGGCTGGGTGGCTTCGCCCAGTTGCACCACGTGCCAGTCGTAGCCCAATCCCTCGACAATGCGCACGGTGTGACTCTGACGGCTGATGAGAGTGCCCTGCAAGAGGTCAACCACCAGGCAACTGTCCAACTTTTCCTGACTCTTTTGCGGAGCTATATCGACCGGCTCATCATTCACACCATCAGTAATCATCACTTGAGGCATTTCGTGATACCGGGCACAGAAGCCCGGGGGGACATCCATCATGCCACGCCACTTGCCGTCGAGCATAGTGTTGTAGCGGTCGTTCAAGTACTGGATGAGAGCGTATGCATTGCTGGACTCCGAAGCGGCCCAATTGGCACCGGCCACGTTCCCCTTCTCCAGTTCTTCCTTGTTGAGCTGGGCAAAGAGGAACTTGCGGTTCATCTGATTGGCCGCCATCACCGGGTAGGCCAATATCTCGAAGAAGGCAGGACGAAGTTCCTCGGGCAACTCCAGGCAGATGCGGGCAGCCCCATCGCTGAGAAATTCGTAGTCGGCCAAGCGCTGGCGGGCATCGTTGTAGTGGTCGAAGGAGAAATCCGTCGGGCCGGTCACCTCGCGGGCAGGGATGGCATCCCACTCACGCTCCCACCCCATGTACTCGGGCTTGCGGCTCCAGGCCAGGCGGTAGTACCCGTCGAGCAGGGTCTGAAACTCATCCTGATACTCCTGTCCGAAGATTGAGGCCATGTATCGGGCCTGATGATGATTGATGCTGACAATGTCGTAGGCGGAGAAGTCCCAAGCCATGTCGAAGAAGGTCTTCACGGCCAGCTCCATCGGTTTGATGTCGCCCACATTGAGGAGCCAATAGCGGTCGGCACCGGTGTCGTAGGCCTTTTTCAGCTCCGTGTACATCAGCACGGGCGGTGTGGTGTTCAGCCAGAGGTAGTCGTGCGGTGTGCCCAGATAGGAGGTGTGGTAATAGACACCCGAACCGCCCCGACGCTTCTGCTCCTGGGGGTTGCTCACACGCTTCATGTAGCCGTAGTTGTCATCCACCCACACGAGAGTCACCTCATCGGGCACCTGCAGGCCCTTTTCGTAGAGGTCGAGTGCCTCCTTATAGGGCACGAATATCTGGGGAATCTCTTCGATGGGTGTAGCGATATGCTTCTGCAAAATGTCGCGCTGGTCGGCTATGGCTGTGGCCAGCATCTGTACCTTCTGTTCCTCGGTAAGGTTGCCGCGCATCCCCTCGTCGTGCAAGCCGCGCATGGCCAGGGTGTAGATGTTTTCATACCCGGCAGCCTCCTTCACACGGGCATCCAGCTTGCTGAGGATACGGGCCTTGTTCTTGGAGTAGTCCCACTCGCCATCCACACTCTTGTCCCACTCTTGAAGCGAGGCATTGTTGAAGAGCAGGGGTTCGCAATGCGAAGTGGTGATGAGGATACCGTATTCGTCGGCCACCACCTTGTTGTCGGCATGGGAATAGAAAGGCCCCGTGCAGGTATGCATGGCCGGAGCCACCATGTTGCCCTTCAGGCGAAGGATGAGTTCGCACACCTGGGCGTATGTCTTGGGACCAATGTCGCCCACCTCGGGCTCGTAAGCCATTGAAGCCCAAGGCTTTAGTCCCCAATCCTCATCATTAAGGAAAATACCACGATACCTGATGCTGGGCTTCACAGAGGCATAGTCGGCCTTGACATAGACCTCGGTCTGCCTCTTCACCGGCACATCGGCCCACCAGTAGAAGGGCGACACACCCATCCGCTCGCTGACGGTGAAGGCGCCATAGGCCACGGCACGACGGTCGGTACCGGCAATCACCAATGCCTCGTCAACCCCCTCCACAGGGTGCAGCACCTGCTTGATGACGAACTGCTCCCAGCCGCCTTTGATGGCCGACACGTCCAGTTTGCCAGCAGCCACCAATTTCTGGATGAGGGCATTGCCCTCCAAGGTTCCCAGAATGACAGCCTTCCGGCCCAACGAACCGTCACCAGCCACAGGAACGGCCTTGTCCGTCACCCGACGGATGTCCCCGGCAAAGAGTTCGGCCACACGCCGCACCGTCTTCGAATCGGCAGCATCAAAGGCTACACAAACCTCGGAATCGGACAGGTGAAAGCCACCTGCCAACGGCTGGTCAGAGACCGCCAATTCACGGGTCACACTGCTTGTACAAGCGGTCAGCAAACCTGCCAAGCAGAGGATGCTGAAAAGGAATGTATTTTTCATGTTCTTTTATTGAGTATAAGAGTCATAGGAGTTCTAGGGATTCTAGGGAGTCTAGAGAGTCTAGGGATTCTAGATATTCTAGGGATTCTAGGTTTTCTAGAGATTCACCACATAGACAAAGCCTCCGCGAGGGCGGCACTTCACGGTGGTGGGCAGTTTGGTGGCGGTGCGGATGTTCCACTTCTTGCCGTCCTGAAAAAGAAGGGCGGTGCTGAAGGTGGGGATGATGGCGCGGAGGTCGGCATCGAGCACCTGCTCCTCATCCGTGCCGTTGATGCCGGCCACGTACCAGGTGTTTCCGCTACGGCGGGCAATGACGGCCGAGCGGCCGGGATAGCCGGAGAGGTAGCGTGTCTCGTCCCACACGGCGGGCAATTGGCCGAGGAAGTCCTTCACCTCCTGCGGTTGTGCCAGGAAACTTTCGGGACGGTCGGCCAGGTGTTGCAAGCCCGACTCGAAGAGTACCGTCAGGGCCAGTTCGTGAGCATGGGTGGTGATGTGCGGATGTTGCGAGTCGGAGAAGGCACAGGGGGTATAGTCCATCGGGCCTATGACGTTGCGCGTGAAGGGTAGCGTGGCATTGTGGCTGGCCGCCCGGTCGGTGAAGGTGGGCACATTGTTGTACCACTCGGCCCCATAGACGGCCTCCATGGTGAGCATGTGCGGATAGGTGCGTTGCCATCCGCGGGGGATGGTGGCTCCGTGGAAGTTGACCAGCAGGTGGTGGCGGGCTGTGCTCTCCATCAGGTCGATGTAGTAATCCATGTTCATCTGATTGTCGCCCGAGAAGAAGTCAATCTTCACACCGGCCACGCCCAGTTTCTCGCACCAGGCAAACTCCCGTTCGCGGTCTTCGGGCTTGTTCAAGCGGAATTTGGGACCGGGGGCACCGTTGATCCACCCTACCGAGGAGTTGTACCATATCATCGGTTTCACTCCGCGCGATTTGGCATAGCTGATGGCATCCTCGATGGTTTTCCCATCCTTCATGCCGTCCCACTCGGCATCGATGAGCACGTAGGGGAGTTTCAACTCCACGGCCATATCGACATATTGGCGGATGATGTTATAGTCGTTGCTCCCGTGGTTGTGTGCCCAATAGATCCACGACACCACTCCCGGCTCTATCCACGAGGTGTCCGTCAGGCGGCAAGGTTCGGAAAGGTCGGTCACCAGGGTGCTCTCCACCACATCGGCCAGTGTGCCGACGATGGCCATGCGCCAGGGCGAGTACCAGTTGTCCGTCATCTTCAGGTCGTTCTTGTCGGGGCATACGCGATAGCGCTCCACATCCCCGTCGTTGCGCAGACACGAAGCACTCTGCCGGCGGTTGATGTCGGCCTCGGAGAGCAGGGCAAACACCCCCTCCTGCGCCTCAATCAAGGCAGGGTATCCCCACCGGTGGTCGCGGCTTTCGCCCGTCGTGGCATGGGGGAAGAAGGCCTCGTAAGGCTCCGTCCACCGTTGCACCCAACGGTTTGTCCCCTCAGGGATGAGGTAAGCCGTCCGCTCCTCGGGGAGTGTCTCACCGTTCATCCCCGTCAGCTCGTAGCGGAAGGCCACACCGTCGTTGTAGAGACGCCACACCAGGCGTGTGCGGTCATCTACGGCCACGGCATATTCGTTGGCCTCGTTGGTACAATGCAGACGCTTGCCGGAGAGCATGGTGTAATCCTCGCGCAAATGGCGCACAAAGGTCAGCTCCTGCCGCTGGGGAAGCGGATTCCCCAGGCCGTATCCGTCGGCCTCGATGCGGAGCACGGTTTTCCCCTGATACTCCACCACATATTTCCCACCCGCCTGCTTGAGTGTCAGCTCCTTGTCGGGCGATTGGGCCTTTACAGCCGACTCTCTCAGGAAGAAGTCAACCATCTGTTTGAAAGTACCCTCGTTGAAGGTCACGGGACCATGTTGCCCACCGGGCACGGTGACGAACTGTTCCAGGCAACCGGCCTTCTCCAGCTCTTCAGAGAAATAAACACTCTGGCAATGAGGTACCACATTGTCGGCATCGCCATGGAAGACGAGGAAACGTGGAGAATCCTTCGTGACATAGGTGATGGGGCTGATAAGGCTCACCATCTCGGGCATATCGGCAGGTGCCCCTCCCATGAGGGCTGCCTCGGGGGAATTGGCATCCTTCACGGTCTCACAATTCTCCATGCGAGCCATATCTACGGGACCAAACCAATCGACCACGGCATCCACCCGACTGCTCTCGTCGAGGTTTCCGCCTACGCTACCCTCCAAATCGACCGTGGTAGCACCTACGGTGCGACTCTTCATCCCATTGGTCACACCGGCCAGTGCCGAGAGGTGTCCGCCGGAGGAGAAGCCGGTGATGCCTATGAACGAAGTATCGAGCTTATATTTGTCGGCATTGGCACGCAGGTAGCGTATGGCCGCCTTCACATCGTGTATCTGGGCCGGGAACTTGGCATCGCCACTACTCCGGTGGTTGATGCACACCACGGCAAAGCCCGCATCGGTGAGGGGCTTGCCTATGGACATGTAGGCCATTCCCTTCATATTGTTGGAGAACCAGGCGCTTCCATAGATGGCCACCACCACCTTGTAGCGCTGCTGATTGGTCTGAGGCAGGTAGATATCCATCTGGTGAGCCTCCAGTTCATCGCCGGCATAGTTCACATTCTTGTACTGAGGTTCCACACGCGGACCTCCAAACCCTTGCGGTGGTTGGGCATAAGCCAACAAAGTGCAGCAGAGTGCTGCGATAATTGTAGTCAATCGGAACATTTTATAGATTTACTATTTAGATATTTACTATTTACGATTGGGGGATTCAGCTATTTAGTGCCCTCCCCCTCGGGGGGAGTTAGAAGGGGCTATTCACTCATCAAGAACCTTTCAATGAAAGACTTCACGATGGGATACTGGCTTTCGTGCAACTGGCAATGAGGATGTCCGCCCACGATGTCCCACGCCATGCGGTCGCCCACTCCGAAGCGCTCCCACACCTTGTGGGCAGCCTCTGCCGACACCTGCATGGCACTATCGGCCAACCACTTGTAGTCGGGATTGCCCAACAGGAGCAGTGCACGCGGACACACCATGGCGCAAAGCTCGTGGTGGTCGTAGGGCAAGCGATAGACGCTGTCCCCCTTGAAATTGTCCCTCATGCTCTCCATAAACCAATTATAATCGGTGCGTTCAAGGCTCTCGACATCCTTCATCGTGTGCGACACACGCCAGGCGGCAGCCCCTCCCCCACCCGGTTCTTGGGCAATGGTGAGGGCCACGCGCTCGTCAAAGGCCCCACAGAAGAGGGCCATCTTGCCAGCATAGGAGCAACCGGTCACACCGATATGGCGGGTATCAATACGTGTCACCTCGGGTCCCAACAGCTGGAGGCCGTCAATCAAGCGACTCAGTCCCCAAGCCCATTGGCTATAAGCCCCATTCTCCTTCAGGTGGGGATAGAGACGGTCAAACTCATACTCACCACGCTGCTTTCCGCTACGTCGCCATTGTGAATAGGAGTTCACCTGCCGCTCGTGATAGACCATTGTGGCCAGCGGGATGGAGTCGAACATCTGACGCGGCAAGGAAATGCCACTCGTGCCTATCATCAAGGGGAAAGGCGCCACACCCTCCTTGGGGTAACGGATATTGGAACGCAGCGTCAATGTTTCGCCACCAACGGTGACATCCACAATCAAGGTGTCGGCATCCATGCGGGCCTTTACCTGCTCTTCCTTGTTCACCGCCGGCTTCTGTCCAATACCGTAGTGCTGTATCATGGCAGCAATCTCGCTACGACGACGTGACCAGTCGCTAAAATCACCAACCCCTTCCAACGCATCGGGCAGTTCATGGATGACGGGCAGGTCGGCCACTGTGGGCATCACAGGCACGGCATATCCCGCGCCCGTGTTCTCCACCTCATATACCAAGGGAACAAGTTTATCACTCTGACAAGCAAACAGACCCATCAATCCCATAATCATCACGGCCTTCATGGCGGACTGAAGAGAGGAATTCTTTTTCTTCATTGGTCTTAGATTTTGATTTTTGTGCAAAAATAGTCAATTATTCTGAATCTAGCCTTACTTCACCGTAAAAGAGAGACTCTGGAGGTCTTTTTCGAGTGAAGAAGAACCGTAGAGAATCTGATAGCGCCCTGTACGGGTGGAGAGTTCGTCGATAGAGGGATCGTAATATTCGAAGGCTTCGCCATCGAGGGTGATGGTGGCCTTACGGGTCTCGCCGGGAGCAAGTTTCAGTTTGGCAAATCCCTTGAGCGACTTGATGGGAGCTTCGGGATAGTCGAGGGCTTTGACATAGACTTGTACAATCTCTTCACCCTGGCGCTTGCCGGTGTTGGTGACGGGGACGGTCAGTGTGACTTTACCGTCAGCTTTCATTGATGACTTGGAGAGTTTGCCCTTACCATACTCAAAAGTAGTATAAGACAGACCATAACCGAATGCATAGAGCGGAGTGCCACGGAAATAGCGGTATGTGCGGTTCTCCATGCTGTAGTCGAGGAAATCGGGGAGGTCGTCGTTGGAAGCATAGAAGGTGACGGGAAGCTTGCCCGAGGGGTTGTAGTCGCCAAAGAGAACTTCGGCCAGCGCCTGTGCACCGCCCTGACCGGGATACCAGGCCTGGATGAGGGCATCGTAGCAATCCTCGACACTGCCGAAAGCGATGGGGGAACCAGAGCAGTTGACCATCACGACAGGACGACCCGTCTGGCGCATGGCCTTCAGGAGGCGTTGCTGCACACGGGGAAGTTCGATGTCGGCCTTATCACCACCTTCGCCCTCCATTTGGGCAGAAATACCACCGATGACAATGATGGCATCAGCCTCTTTCACCTCGGCTTGCAATGGGGTATAATCTACCAGACGACGCTCGCAGATGTCTCCACGGAGCATGGCGAAGTTGCCGTTTCCGCGCTTGTATTCAATCACCACGTCGTAGGTCTGTCCCTCAACTACGGGGAAGGACTTGTACTCGGCAGCACGACGGTGTCCGAAGCCCCGACGGGCACCACCCTTAGCCTCTTCCACCACAGCACCGTTGATGGTCAGTGTATAGCCATTGTCGGTACTGAGGGTATATTTCATATCGCCGGTAAAGGTAGCCTTATACTGGCCGGAGACACGGACGGAAAGATTGTCTGTGCTGACACCCTCGGCAAAGCCCCAAGCTCCGAAGGTGGAAAAGTTTATCTCTTTGTAATAGCCCGTCACAGCGGGTTCGCCACTCAGCTCCTTGTTGTTATAGAACTCCACGAAGACTCCCTTGCCATCGTTGAACTCGCCCAAATGATGGGTAGTGGTATATTCATCGGCCAACTCACATGCCTTGCGATAGATGACCTTGGCACCAGGGACGGCCTTACGGATACCAGAGAGCAGGGAGTGCTTGTGATTATCAGAGGGAGTACCACCATAGTTGCCGTTGAGCAGTTCAATATCATCGGCATTGGGTCCCACGACAGCTATAGTCTTGATATCCTTGGAAAGGGGAAGGATACCCTCGTTCTTCAGCATCACCATCGACTCGCGGGCTGCCTGTACGGCAAGGTCGTTGAACTTCTCAGAACTGATGACCTCCTCACCAAGATTTGCCCATGGAAGCATCTCAGCGGGGTCGAACATACCCAGTTCGAAGCGTCCGAGCAGGGTGCGACGCAGGTGGTCATCAAGGACTTGCTCTGTCACCAGTCCCTTCTCCAAAGCCTCGGTGAGTACCATGAAAACCTTACCGCACTCGAGGTCGGTACCATTCAACACGGCATCGACCGATGCGGCCAGAGGTGTAGGGTGTGTCTCGTGCTGGCCCTTGTTGTAGAAATTATTGATAGCATCGCAATCGGTAAGCACAATGCCGTCGAACCCCCACTTGCGGCGCAAGATGTCCACCAACAGGCGGTCGCTGGTGCAACAGGGGACGCCCTCGTAGCGGTTGTAGGCACACATCACCTCGCGCACATTGCCCTTCTTCACCAGCGCCTTGAAGGCGGGCAGATAGGTCTCCCACAGATCGCGCATGGAGACGGAGGCATCGTAGGTGTGGCGGAGCGGCTCGGGCCCGCTATGCACGGCATAGTGCTTGGCACAGGCGTGGGTCTTGTAATACTTGTCATCGTTGCCCTGCATACCCAAAACGGTCTGTACACCCAATACGGCATTCAGGTAGGGGTCTTCACCACAGGTCTCCTGACCACGTCCCCAACGCGGGTCGCGGAAGATGTTGACATTGGGACACCAGAAGGTCAACTCGGGGTTGCCGGGATAGTAGATGACACCCATAGGAACATTGAAGACATTATGGTCTGAGCGGTTCCAATTGGCACGCGCCTCGTCGGAGACGGTAGAGAAGACATCGTACACCAACTGCTCGCTGAAGGCCGCAGCCATACCGATGGGTTGGGGATAGACGGTGTAGCCATCCTGACGCACACCGTGGCAGGCCTCGCTCCACCAATTGTAGGAGGGGATGTTCAGGCGATCAACCGAAATGGACTTGTTCATCATCAGCCCCACCTTCTCCTCGGAAGTGAGCAGTGAGATGAGGTTCTCCACACGAGCCTCGTTGGAAAGACTGGTATCCCAGAAAGGATACTTCTCTGCACCACCAGCAGCCACCACCTGCGCCTTGGTGGAGAGTGCACCCAGCGTATTGCCGTCCGTATCCAACAGTTCTACACTACGATAGCTGCGTCCGACAGATTCCTTCGGAGTGAAGACAACCATCACCTCGGCCGTCTCGCCCGGACGGATAACCTCGTCAGCATAACGGGCTGTGATACATTCACAACTGGGAATCTGACGCCCGATGCGGACATCGCGCTTGGACTTGTTTTTCAACGTAAAGGTATGACATACGGCACCCTTATCGGCACCCACCGTACCGAAGTCCCACTCATAGGCATCGAAGGAGACCGCATTCTTCCCCGTCTGCGCCTGCATGGCAGACATAGACATCACGGCCGACAGCGCGGCCACAGACAAGATTCTTTGGATTGTTTTCATTGGTTGATTTATTATTATTTAATTAAATTTCGTAAGTTAAATATTCGCTCTCTCCAAGATTCAGACTATGGTTTCAAAGTACATTAGGAACTATCGTCTGAACTACTGCAACTCCTGAACTTCTACAACTCCTTTACTAGTGACAGTCGGATTATTATTCATGATGTGCAAAAATACAAGTTTAAGCATTCACATACTTATTCGTTTGTCACATTTCCTTTTCAAAATATAACAAAAAGGGATTTCTCAGAGAAAAATACAGTGTCAACGTATAAATTATTCTGAAAAAATTAGCAAATTCAAATAAAGTGACATATCTTTGCAAAGTAAACTTTATTAACCCCCTACCGATGAATCTCATCCAAAAGGAGAAGGAGGTAAAAAACGGTTGGATATAAACAAAACGATATAAACAAAACGAAAGCTACCATGCTCAGAAAAACAAGAATCGCTCTAGCTGCCATCTTCTACACAGCCATCACCCTGCTGTTTCTGGATTTTACGGGGACACTACACACGTGGTTCGGATGGATGGCCAAAATCCAGTTTCTCCCTGCCCTGCTCGCACTGAATGTGGGCGTAGTGGCTGTGCTCATTCTGCTGACATTCCTGTTCGGCAGGGTCTATTGTTCCGTCATCTGCCCCTTGGGTGTGATGCAAGATATCATTGCGTGGATGGGAAAAAAGGTGAAGAAGAACCGCTATTCCTATTCACCCGAGAAGAAGTGGTTGCGCTATACCGTGCTGATACTCTTCATCGCCTCGCTACTTGTGGGCGGAGGTGTATTGGCCAAGCTGATAGCCCCCTACAGTGCCTACGGACGCATTGCGGGTAATCTGCTGGCACCACTCTGGCAATGGGGAAACAACGGACTGGCCTACTTGGCCGAACGGGCAGACAGCTATGCCTTCTATGAAACGGATGTGTGGATAAAGAGTGGGGTCACCTTCGGCATTGCCGTAGCCACCTTATTTATAATAGGTATATTGGCTTGGCGGGGCGGACGCACCTGGTGCAACACCCTCTGCCCGGTGGGTACGGTGTTGGGATTCGTATCCCGTTTCTCATGGCTGAAGTCGGTTATCGACACCAGCAAGTGC
>JAFXDL010000185.1 GCA_017516265.1 Bacteroidaceae bacterium | reverse complement strand
ATGGTTCATGGAAGGTGGTTGTGGCTGGCGATGCCAGATTCGTCAGAATGACTATCAATATGATGGACTATACTTACAAGATAGAGAAGCTGAACTTTGGTGAGTTCATCTACGAAATCGGTAATGAGAGTGGTTGGAGCACATCTCACGCTCTTCGTTGTCCGAATTTCGACGGTAAGTATCAAGGATACTATTGGATGGATGGTGAGTATAAGTTCAAGCCTAATGCAGACAATTGGGATGGTGACTGGGAGAACGATGGTGAAGGTAAGATTGCCGACAATGGTGGTGCTAACATGCCAGGACTTGCTGCCGGTTTCTATCAGATTGACGTAAACTTGGCAGACATGACCTATGCTGCAACATTGGTTGAGAGCATCAGTATCATCGGAACAGCAAACGGAAACTGGGATACTGATACGGATTTGACTTATAACCAAGCTACAGGTGCATGGGAAGTGACAGCTACCTTGAATGCTGGCGAAATGAAGTTCCGTATGAACCACGACTGGGCTATCAGTTGGGGTGGCGCTAATGGCGATGGTTCCAACTATGGTGATTTGACACAACATGATGGTGCCAACTTGCAGGTGGCTGCTGGTACTTATCTTATTCAACTGTATATCCAGCACGAAGGTGCTAACAAAGTGGTGCTTACTGCACAGTAATTTACCATTTTATCAATAGAATCAAGCACGCCTCGGAGCTGTAAGTTCCGTAGGCGTGCTTTTTTATTCTTGATTAGTCGGTTTGCAATCGTTTGCGCATGAAATAGAAGCTTGTAATTCTTTTGTCTCTAGTGTGATAGGGGATAAATAGGTAAATTCGCAACGTGAATCAATTTAGGATCAAGACTATGAAACGTTTTTCAATTTCTTTATTTTCTCTGCTAATGCCGTTGTTGATGATGGCACAGGGGTGGCAGGCCAATTATGGGGGCGTGATGTTGCAGGGCTTCTTTTGGGACTCTTTTGTGGATACTCAGTGGAGCAACCTGGAGAGTGAGTCAGATGAAGTGAGTGAATACTTTGACCTCTTGTGGGTGCCACAAAGTGGAAACTGTAATACTTCGTACAATGTGATGGGATATACGCCTGTCTATTGGTATGACCAGAACTCAACGTTCGGCACCGAGGCGCAGTTGCGCTCAATGATTAATGCTTATAAGCAGAAAGGTGTAGGCGTGATTGCTGATGTGGTCATCAACCATCGTGGTTCAGTGGGTGTGGGAGGCTCGTGGGTCGATTTCCCGGCTGAGAAATATAATGGTGTGACTTATCAGATGGGGTTAGCTGATATCTGTAAAAATGATGATGGAGGCAATACTGCCAAGAACTATGCGGTGACTGGTGCCAATGACACTGGTGAGGATTGGGGAGGTATGCGCGACCTGGACCATACGAGCCAGAATGTACAGGATAACGTCATCGCTTACTTGAATTTTCTACAGGACGATTTGGGGTATGCGGGTTTCCGTTATGACATGACCAAAGGATATGCGGCTAAATATACGGCTTTGTACAACTCGACTGTAGGAGCAGAATATTCGGTAGGTGAATATTGGGATGGCAATGTGACAGCCTTGAAGAATTGGTTGAACAATACGAAGGTGGATGGTGTGATACAGTCTGCCACGTTTGACTTCACTACCCGCTACAGTGTGCGCGATGCCTGTAATGGAAACAATTGGAGCAAGTTGGGCAACCGCGGTTTGGCTGGTGACAAAGCTTATCGTCGCTATGCTGTGACGTTCATTGAGAATCACGATACGCAGTACCGCTCGGCTACGGAGCAAAACGATCCTATCAAGAACAACATTGAAGCGGGAAATGCTTTCATCCTCAGTATGCCGGGTACCCCCTGTGTATTCTTGACCCATTGGAAGAATTACCGTGACGAAATCAAGCAACTTATTACTTTGCGCAAGTTGGTAGGTGTGCATAATCAAAGTGCATATGCCGAACGCTCCAGTGCTACTAATCTTTATGCTGCAGAAGTGACGGGTACAAACGGCAAACTTATTGTTGCGTGTGGAAATGGTGCATATACACCGTCAAGCGATTTCGCATTGGTCATCAGTGGCAATGCTTATAAGATGTATGCTTCCAAATCGTTGGAAACACCATGGGTGAGTGTGCCTTCAAGTGAGAAGGAACAGGCTTTTAATGTGATGCTGACGGCTCTTTCTACTGATACAGAAGCTAGGTTGGTATATACTACAGATGGTAGTGAACCTACCCCCTCTAGCAAATCTGTTACTAGCGGTACAAGTGTCACCATCAACACCTCATGTACACTGAAGGTTGGTTTGCTCAGTGGGGGACAGGTGAAGAATGTGGTGACGCGTTCTTATAAGGTCGTTCCCTTTGTACCTCACAAAGTGACGGTGCATGTAAAGGATTCGGGATGGAGCAGCATGTATTTCTATGCGTGGGCCAATGATGGCAAGAATACCCAACTCAATGGCGGATGGCCAGGCAATGTAGTGTCAGACACGAAGGTCATCAATGGAGAAAAGTGGTATTATAAAACGTTTGATATTACTTCTAAGGACTATTCCTTCAATATTATTTTCGACAAAGGAAGTAGTAGTGATCAGACTGTGGATATTGGTCCTATTAACGAGGACAAATATTATATTTTGTCGGCAGGTAAAACGAATGGGAAATACACCGTGACGGATGCAACAGAGACTGTTATGAGTATTGATTCTCCAACAGCAGAAAGCAAGCCGAGTGGTCCTTTGTTTGTCTATACATTGAGTGGCCAGTTGTATCGTGTTTTCCCACAGGGTACCTCTGTGGTTGAAGCATTGGATAAAATGCCTGCAGGTCTCTATTTGATAAATGGACAGAAGGTGGTAAAATAGAGGTAGGTGTATCGGATAAAAAAACTCACGTGAGTCTTGGATGAGAACTCACGTGAGTTGGTGTTGAAGACTCACGTGTGTTGTCTCTGGTAACTCACGTGAGTTCTTTTTTCTAGTCTTTTTCCCTATGCTTCCTTTACGATTTCCATTCCTTTGCGGATGGCTTCCTCGTTCATGGGGATAAGGTGGTGATGGCGTTCGGGCAGTGTTTTGCGCAATGCTTTTACCACACTGTCGATGCTTACCATCGGTTTCAGTTTCAGCAGTCCTCCAAGGACAATCATGTTGAAGGCCTTGGCGTTGCCCATTTCGGCAGCAGCATCCATAGCATCAATGCGATATACCTTGATGTCTTTGCGGGTTGGAGCTTCGGCAATGCCATAACCGTCGTACATCAGGATGCCGCCGGGCTTTACTTTGTTCTCAAACTTTTCCAACGAAGGTTGGTTTAGGATGATGGCCACATCGTATTGGCTGAGGATGGGCGATGAGATGCGGTCGTCACTGACGATAACGGTCACGTTGGCTGTACCACCTCGTTGTTCGGGACCATAAGCAGGCATCCAAGTAACCTCTTTGTCTTCCATCAGTCCTGAGTAGGCCAGAATCTTACCCATGGAGAGTACACCCTGTCCGCCGAATCCGGCTATAATGATTTCTTCTTTCATAATTTTTAAATATGCTAATATGCCAATTTGCTAATGTGCTAATGAATATTTGGCTCCGCCAATTATGGGAATCAAAGACTCTAATGTTTTAATCAGGCATTGCTTTTGGCTGTATTAATTATTTTATTTATTATTCTCTTGATGTCTTGCAGGTTTTCCAGTATCTCTTCTTGAAAAGGATAGCTTTCTGCAAATTTGCACAGAAGTAACCAATATTCGGTTTCATCGGCTTCCTTTGCAGCAATTTTTAGTTTGTGGATAAAATCTGCGCGACTTTCGGGATTTTGTGCTTCGTGTACATTTGCTCCAATGGATGTTCCACATCTCATCAACTGATTGGCTATGACAAACTTCTTCTTATCCTCTAAAATAGAGGTGAACTTTATTATGTCAAGAGCGAATTGAAAACTCTTGTCTAATAAAATATTCCCCGTTTGCATATTCTTTGTTGGTGTTTGATGCCGGATGTTGATTAGCACATTGGCACATTAGCACATTGGCACATTGTTACTTGTCCTTCAAATCTCCTAATTCATAAAACTTGAACATATTCTCTTCCATCCACTTGTTGGACTTCTCGGGCGACATCTTCCAACCGGAGTTGCAGGTCGAAACGATTTCCACCAGATTGGATCCCTTGCCGGCCATAGAGTTTTCGAATGCCTTGCGGATAGCCTTCTTTGCCTTGCGGATGGCGGCTACGGTGTGTACAGATTGGCGGGTTACATAAGCTGTACCTTCCAACTGGGCGGCAATCTCGGTCATCTTCAGGGGATAGCCGTGCAGAGCCACGTCACGGCCATAGGGGCAAGTGGCGGTCTTCATACCCACAAGGGTTGTAGGTGCCATCTGTCCACCAGTCATACCATAGATGGCATTGTTGATGAAGATGATGGTGATGTTCTCGCCACGATTCAGTGCGTGGATGGTTTCGGCAGTACCGATACAAGCCAAGTCACCGTCACCTTGGTAAGTGAATACCAAGCGGTCGGGCCACAAGCGCTTGATGGCTGTAGCTACACCAGGAGCACGTCCGTGGGCTGCTTCCTGCCAATCGATGTCGATGTATTTGTAGGCAAATACGGCGCATCCTACGGGAGAGACACCGATGGTCTTTTCTTCCATTTGCATCTCTTCAATGACTTCTGCGATGAGTTTGTGCACCACACCGTGGCTACACCCCGGGCAGTAGTGCATGGGCACGTCATTCATCAGAGTCGGTTTCTTATAAACCAAGTTTTCCGGTTTGATGATATCTTCTTTCATAATAATCTTTTTGTTTAATTTTCAATATTAAAATAGGAATCGGAGGAGAAACTCTGCCAGTTTTACAAATATTGCAGCTGAACATACATAGATGAACACGTGGTAATCATCCACCGTATAGTAGCAGATGACCGAAGCGATGGCTCCGATGATGAACACAATGTTCAAGATGCTTCTGATTTTGTAAACGTTCATATTATTCTTTAATTTGTCAACGTGAAAAATTTGCCAATGACTGGCCTTCGCCATGAAATCTTAACGGATTGTGTCACATTATCACATTGTCACATTATCACATTATCACATTATCACATTGCCACATTGCCACATTGCCACATTATCACATTATCACATTGTCACATTATCACATTGGCATATTAGCACATTAGCACATTGCCACATTATCACATTGTCACATTATCACATCAGTTTCTCCTTCAATGCATTCACTACTTCATCAGGATCGGGCACTATACCTCCCAAGCGACCGAAGTGTTCGACGGGTACACTGCAATTTACGGCCAGTTTGATGTCTTCTATCATCTGTCCGGCATTGATTTCTACCGACAGGATACCTTTCACCTGCTTGGCACGCTCGGCTATCTGCTTGCTGGGGAAAGGCCACAGGGTGATGGGGCGTAGCAGGCCCACCTTGATGCCTTGTGCACGTGCATCGTCCATCGCTTTTTGTGCAATGCGGGCACATGATCCGAAAGCAACGATGAGGTATTCTGCATCCTCGCAATTGATTTCCTCGTAGCGCACTTCATTTTCCTCGATGAGGCGGTATTTGGTTTGCAACTGGATGTTGCGCTTTTCCATTTCAGCCGGGTCAAGCTCAAGTGAAGTGATGATATTGGGTTGGCGTCCCTTGCCTCGTCCTGTGGTAGCCCACGGACATTCTTTGGCAATCTCCTCTTCCGTACGGCGGGATTTGAAGGGAGGAAGCACTACTTTCTCCATCATCTGTCCGATAACACCGTCAGACAAAATCATAGCCGGGTTGCGGTACTTGAACGCCAATTCGAACGAGAGGTCAACGAAATCGGCCATTTCTTGCACAGAAGCCGGTGCCAATACGATGAGGCGATAGTCACCATGTCCTCCGCCCTTTACGCTTTGGAAATAGTCAGCTTGGCTGGGTTGGATGGTTCCGAGGCCAGGGCCTCCACGCATCACATTGACGATGAGACAGGGAAGTTCGGCACCTGCAATGTAGGAGACACCCTCCTGCATGAGGCTCACACCGGGGCTTGACGATGAGGTAAGCACACGCTTGCCCGCACCGGCACCACCATATACCATGTTGATGGAGGCCACTTCACTTTCGGCCTGAAGCACCACCATACCTGTGGTTTCCCAAGGCTTCTGTTCGGCCAATGTTTCCAATACTTCTGATTGGGGAGTGATGGGGTATCCGAAGTATCCGTCCGCTCCGCAACGGATGGCGGCATGGGCGATGGCTTCGTTACCCTTCATCAATACAACTTCTTTTTCTGTTGCCATTATTTCAGTTTTTTTAGTTCCTAAATTCTTGAGTTTTTAAGTTCGGACTATCCACTAGTAGCTAGTAACTAGTAGCTTCATCACTCCTTCACCTTATATACCGAGATGCATCCGTCGGGGCATACGGTTGCGCAAGCAGCACATCCGATGCAGGTGTCATCTTTCACTTCGCGGGCAAAGTGGTAGCCCTTCTTGTTTACTTCTTTAGCAGTCAGCTCCAGTACGTCCAGCGGACAAGCCACTACGCACAGGTTGCAGCCCTTGCAACGCTCGGTATCGACTACTGTAGCACCTTTGATTTTTGCCATATTATATAATTATGAATTATTAATTGTTAATTATTGAATACATTGTCACATCAGCCCATTGGCATATTAGCCCATTAGCCCATTATCACATCAGCCCATTATCACATCAGCCCATTATCACATTAGCCCATTAGCATATTAGCATATTATCACATTATCACATTGGCACATTGGCACATTAGCACATTGTCACATTAGCCCATTAGCCCATTAGCATATTATCACATTAGCCCATTAGCATATTGTCACATTAGCATATTGTCACATTAGCCCATTGGCATATTATCACATTGGCACATTAGCACATTAGCACATTGTCACATTAGCCCATTAGCCCATTGGCCCATTATTGATTATACATATCCTTGTTGTAGAACTCCAAAATCTCCATTAACATGCGATGCGCTTCTACGGCAGGTCCTTGGGGATTCAGGCTGATGGCCTCCAGATAGTTGTTCAGGGCCTGTTGCCAGTTGCACAATTTCCGGTAAGCATTTCCGCGCAGATAATACAGCTCGTCATCTTTGCAGGCTTCTCCTATCAGAGTGTCCAGTTGGCCGATGGCTTCCTGGAGTTTTCCTTCGCTGATGAGATTCTTGATATTTTCTTTTGTTTTCGTCATAAGCGGCTGCAAAATTACATCATATTTTTGATATTTCTATCATAAAGTTGTTAAAAACACTATTTTTGCTGTGTTTTTGTATAGAAAATAAAGGCACAAAGACGCAGAGCTTGTTTTTGTATCTGAAAAAAGAGAAAAAACTCTGTGCCTTTGTGCCTCTGTGTTCTTATTCAACACCGATAGCCTTTTGGGAACTATTTCATGATGCTCTTGATTGCTTTTCGGTTGATGAATGTCTCCAAGCTATTGAAGATTTCTTCCGTGCGGTCAATTGTCTTGCGTCTGAACTTCCCGCTTTTCTTGGCCAGTTTGGTCCCCTTCTTGTTCAGCGCCCATTTGTCGGTAATCCATTCTTCGGCGGTGAACTTGGTGCCTCCTTCGCGCTCCTCTTCATACCAGTAGTGTACATCGTAGATGCGTGCCACCAGTTTCTGGTCGTAGCAGATGAGGTTCAGTTTGTAATAGACCCGTGTGCGGTCGAGTGACAAGAATTTGTTGCTGAACACCATCCATTCTTCACCACCAGCTGTCAATTCGTATGATTCGGGGTTGGTGGAGAGTATTTTGTGGTTAGGCATTTCCTTCACGGGAGCATACTGTCCGTTTGCCCATTCTTGTACTGCGGCATAGATGTCGCCCACGCTCATGGGCACCTCAAACTCCTTGCTGAAGATTACCCGTCCGTTCTCCACGGGTACCGCATCTTTAGCCAAATACTTGGCGTCTTTCACTTCTTGTGCCATGCTCATCAATGGGAGCATGAGCAACATCATCAGAATCTTTTTCATTGTCAGTTCGTATTTTCTCTTCGTTATATTTAATGAATAGGCAAATGTAGGTGATATTTTTCAAACCTCCAAAACTTTTTTTGTTATTTTATATGTTTTCCCAATCTGCACCCTGTTGATGAACGCACTTCGTCTGCATTGGCTCGCACTCCTCCTATTTTTTTGTCTTTATCTGCAAATATTCTCCTTTTTCTTTTCACAGATAAAAGATTCTCACTACATTTGCTGCGACAATTGAAATATTAACTGAGGCAGGAGAAGCGTCTCTGTCCGAAACTTGAAATATGATTATGGGCTTTTAGCTCTTGTTCTCTTTCCAATGAATACCGCCAAACATTCAACGCAAGAGGACAAGCAGAAGGAAGTTCACACCGCTAAGGTGTGGACTATTCGTGCTTGTCGTGCGTGCAGGTCACTTGGCGGTAACCTATTGGAAAGGCGAGTAACGGATAGTTTGCGCCTTTTCTGTTTCCCAAAACAAACTGTTTAAAAATGATGACAAACTTTAAGTATTTGCAGAAAATGTTCTTTCTGCTCGTGATGGGATTCTCCATGAGTCTTTTGTGTGTCGCTTGTGGCGATGACGAAGAAGACCCTATTAATGAGGAAGATGTCACTCCCCCCTCCAAGGACGATGATAACGTTGTTACCCCTCCTTCTGAGGATGTTCTCGAAGCCGTTGACCTCGGTTTGAGTGTCAAGTGGGCAAGTTGCAATGTGGGTGCAACAGATGTCAATCTTCACGGCAGTTACTTCGCATGGGGTGAAATCAAGGAAAAGGAAGAATATACTGAGGAAAACAGTGCTACGTATGGCAAGTATTTTTACAGTATCTACGGCGATGCCCAGTATGATGCCGCCCGTGCCATCTTAGGAGGCGAGTGGCGCTTGCCTACGAAATACGAGATGCAGGAGTTGATAGAGAATTGCTCTTGGACTTGGACTAGCGAAGGAATCTTCAATGGCTATCGGGTGACAAGCTTCCGTACGGGCGAAAGCATCTTCCTGCCTGCAGCCGGTTATAAGCAGGGCAGCTCTCTTAGCGGTGCGAACAGCTCTGGAATCTATTGGACTTCCACTCCTGCCGGCGCAGACAGTTGCTATTCGTATGTACTTAATATAAACAGCGACGATAATTACCTGACCAACTATTCTCGTTACTATGGTTACAGCATCCGTCCCGTGATGGGCGAACCTACATTGCTTTATGTTCCCTCTCTCTCCAATGTCCGATTGTCGGATTATATTGTCACAGCCCTCACTGTTTCTGCCACACTTGGGAACGACGGTGGCAGTCCCGTCACTGAACGCGGATTCTGCATCAGCTCCACTTCCGAAGAGCCTACCACGGCCGACCGCAAAGTGGTCTCCACATCCGAAGGGCCTGATTTTTCAGCTACTATAGATGGATTGGTCGAAGGTACTACCTATCACATCCGTGCCTATGCTGTCAATGCAAAGGGAGTGGGATATGGTGAAACTCGTTCTTTCTTCGCTACTCAGACAATCGAGCTTCCTGGACTTTCAGATACTCAGGTTTCAAGTTCTGGCGATGTGACGGCTACGGCTGTTGCCACTCTCGCAGATAATGGAGGCGATATGTTAATTGTGGAGCGCGGTTTCTGTATCAGTTCCACATCCGAGGAACCTACAATTAATGACCGTAAGTTGGTCTCTACGTCAGAAGGTAGTGAGTTCTCTGCAAAAATAGATGGTTTGACGGCAGGTACAACTTACTATGTGCGTGCCTATGTGATGACTTCGAAAGGTGTGGCTTATGCTTCCGTTGCTTCATTCAAGGCTTTAAAGATTGCAGGCTTGAATGGATGTGAAGTCGTTGATCTTGGTCTTTCTGTGAAATGGGCTTCTTGCAACGTCGGTGCCTTTTTCCCCGAAGAGTACGGTGGCTATTTTGCTTGGGGTGAAACGAAAGAGAAAAGTAGTTATTATTTGGCAACCTACAAGCATTTTAACAGTTCAACAAAAGGCTTTTATGACATCGGTTCCAACATCAGCAAAACATCATACGACGTTGCTTATGTAAAATGGGGCGGCAGTTGGCGTATGCCCACCCATGACGAAATAAAGGAACTCGTTGATAATTGTTTTTGGGAGTGGATCACCTATAATGGTGTGAATGGTCAACTTGTTACTGCCCCTAACGGCAACAGCATTTTCCTTCCCGCTGCGGGCTACCGCTACGGTACGGACCTCAACAGCTGTGGCTCGAACGGCTACTACTGGTCCGCTACGTTTTACGGGGACGACAGCTACAGCGCGTACAGCCTCAACTTCGACGGTGGCGGCAACTACTTGGACTTCAGGGACGGCCTCCGTCGCTACGGGTTCACCGTTCGCCCTGTCGCAGAATAGAAGCGAAGCGCATTTGACTATTTGATTTTTTTTGAGCGGGCATAAATCGGCCCGCTCTTAACCAAACCCGCGAAGCGGGTCGAAAATAATCCCCAATCGACCGCTCCTAAACATCCGCCGAAGTTTAGGAGCGGTTCCGTTTGTACGCAACTGCGCACCAAAAGGAAAGTAGGAGAAGTTCAGCGGAACTTTAGGATTGATTCATCGGAATTTTAGGAGCGATAAAATGGGGAGTGAGGCCTAAACTCGGTCTTGTAGGATAGTGCTGCTGTCCGTCCATCCGTATTTGCACAATGCAGATGTTCCGAGTATAAGCATCTGTGATGCGAAACAATAATTCGCTGATGAGTGGGTTGGCGCATTGCAAATGCTTATACCTAATGCCTTCGCGTTGCAAACGCGAAGGGACAGATGCATCAGCAAATGATTCACGAAAAAGTTGCATGATTCAATTCAGTTTCTAACAATGACAACATGTTTTTTGTCTGTAGCTGACTCACAACCATAGTTCTTGGGCCCTGACTGACTCTTGGATTGAGCTACAGTAGCCTTTACTTTTTTTGCAAATTCTCCTTTTACAGGTTCGCGTTTAGTAGTAACTCCAAACATAAAGATGCATTTTTAAGGGTTTCTGAATCTATAAATTGATTTTACAATGCAAAGAAACACATTTTCTTTTAATTTTCCAAGTGTTTTTCATCCTTTTTTGAATGATTTCCCAATTTGGCCGTCCGAAGGTGTGTATCTGTGATGCGAAACAATAATCCGCTGATGGAGTGTGTTTGGCGCATTGCAAATGCTTATGCACAATACCTTCACATTGCAAACGCAAAAAGACGAAGAAAAGGGCTGACGGGTGACGAATAGGTGTAGAGTGTGCTAAATTGCTTACATATTGTTATCTCGTTGTTGTCTGTTTGAGGTGCGCGTTTTGCATAATTATGCAGAAAAGTGCTCTGATTATGCAAGAATATACAGAAAAAGTCGCTTTTTTAGCCTTTCATTTTCGTAGGAATTGCTTAAATAGAAACCGGAAAAGGGGGAAATAGGTGGTGAAGAGGAGTGTTTTCCCGTAGTCCGACAGCTGTCCGTCTGTTGTCCGACAGCTGTTCTCCTTCTATATGGGCAGCTGTCCGTCCGTAGTCCGACAGCTGTTCTTCTCCAGTCGGACAGCAGTCGGACTATGATTCGGGCTAATTTTGTCTTCTTTTGTTTGTCCGATGGCTTGTCGGAGCAGCTATGTTGGGATGTAGAATTTGCCTTTTCCCTTAATTGGTATTTTTACATAATTCTAAAAATCAGTGAGATATGCTGGTTTTGGTCAATAAAAATCGCGTATTTCCATCCGAAAGGAGAATTGGACGGAAATACGCGATTCTCGCGGGGCGAATATACAATTTGACAAAATGTCAAATCGGGTATGTGTCTTTACTTCATAGGTTTAGAAAATCGTGTAACTATTTGTAAATCAATACCCATTTTTAATAGAAACCTTGTTACGTAACAAACTAACAACAAAAAAATGTTAAATATACTCGTAACAAATCAAAATTGTTGCACGACACCAATTTCTACATGCAAAGATAGCAATTTTTCTTCAAACTTGCGCACTTTGTTACGATTATTTTTTAACGACTATAGTAATCACGTCTCGAATGTTGGATTCTTGTATTTCGTACTAAAGCCAGTCAGGATTTAATCCACGAAATCACATCCAAGCAAATACCACATATCACAACAAATTCGAGGTTTATAGTATGATTATTCGCGTAAAATCATACTCGAAAGTTAAACTACTCAAATTTCTGATGTGCCTGGATATACAATTTATAACGATTAGGAATCAACGCATTAACTTTGCACCCAGATTTCAATCACGTTTCGTTCGTGACACTTGCTCTTTCTTTAATCGAATAATCAAAACAGGATAATAATGAATAATGTAACAAACAAGTCCGCACAGGACACTCAGGCACAGCGCAACATAGCTGACCTACAGAAGCGCATGGCGTTTCTCGAAAATCTCCTCATCCCTGCCAAGGAGACTTTGACACTTGAAGAGGCTGCAGTATTCCTCGGCATGAAGCGTTCTACTCTGTACAAGATGACACATGAGCACACCATTCCATTCTACCGTCCTAACGGCAAGATGATCTACTTTGAGAAGTCTGACCTTCTGGAATGGGTTCGTCAGAATCGAGAAGATTCCATTGACGAGATAGCAGAAGAAGCTCGTCTTCACATGCAGATGTTGGGTAAACAGAATCGATAATCATTAAACTTCAGTCGTATGTATCAGAGTTTAGAACGAACTGGTATGATAGACCTACAGAGATTACATGATGACACTGTTGAATGTAGCGTTTTCTGGGCTAAGACAGGCGAAGGCTCTCTTACGATGGAACGCTATGTTCAGGGCTGGTTTCGCTATATTCTTCCCGAATATGTTGAAGAGTCAAAGATTCCATGGATGATCGGTATGCGTCAGAAGTTTGCAGACAAACTCAAATCATGTTGTGCAGAACAACTTACGGAGTCAGAGTACAACAAACTTGTTGCTCGCATGGACGAGATTGTAAAGGACTATCCACCCAACACAATTGTGAGAGCAAGATTCCATTAACCATTTTTAGAGTTCACTTCTATGGCAAACAAAAATAACACTTCATTCCCCTCTTGTACAGTCACTATTACACTGACTCCAGAGGCTCGAAACTTCCTTGCTGGTACAACAGCAGGAGTATCACATTTCGCCATCTACAATGACCTGTTGGACAATATGGCTATAGTGGACACCTCTTTTAGCAAGAGAGGCAACATTGTACCTCTTTTGACTGGTCAGGCAGAGTCCTCCGCACACTCTATGAGCGAGCGTTGGAAGCTGGGTCGTAAGTCCATGGTCAGGATTCTCTCCACCATGGATGACCTTGGGATCATCCGTCTTCACACTTCTCGACTGGCATCAATCTCAGATATGCTGTCGGTTGATAAGTGCCAGACAAATGATGGTGACATCTGTTATCCAGACTTCAGCAATCTGCCACCCGATCCTCAATCTGATGAACAGGTGCAGAACGCTGAGCCACCTACGGACGGAACAACAGATAACCTGCCTACGGCAACAGTACCTGAAGCCAATCAGAGACCAAGTCAAGGCATGGACACAGATGTGGCTTCTGAGACAAAAGCGGAAGCACCTTCTCCCGAACTTCCTCAGAGTCCGAATCAGGATGCGGACACAGAAGGAAGTCCAGAGCAGGGGCCACCGTCTGATACTGGAACTATAGAGTCTGGCGACAAACAGAAGTTTGAACATGCCCCTTCTAATGATAGTACTCCATCGCCTTGCGTGACAGAGCACCCAAGCCAGAATGCTGGCTATCAGCGGAACCTCTTCGACGACATCGAAGATGAAAAAGGCACGATTTAAGCCGTTGAAACGCTATTCAGAGAAAAGAGACGTATTTTACCGTAGCAAGTTTGTGTTTTTGGTACCATAAACGTACCCAAAACTCCGGTCGAGCCAACCTTGTTGACTTCTCCCTTAGAGGCAACGCGCTGTAGCACTGCCTGATAGGTCTGGTAATTAACCATTCCTGAACTTGCTTGGAAAAATACTATCTCCCTTTTATCAGAGAGTTTAGAACTTACGTCACAGCTTTTATAGATAGAACAACACAGATGGCAGCCTGTATTGTATTGCAGTTTCTGCTATAGGTTTGTGGAATGTTCCACCCAACGAGCGTGACAATTATACATCATTAGATAAGACATCTATGGGTAAGATAAAGAATCCAGATGAGAAACGAAAGGGAGGAAGACCTCGCCTTTCAGCAGAGGAAAAGCATTCATATCACTACCATGTAGGGTACAACGAAATTGATCACAATACTCTTGTCTATCAAGCACAGCAGGCAAACCAGACAGTTCAGCACTACCTGCATGATGCACCTCTTGTAAAAGTCGTTCAAGCTCACATGCGTGAAGACCAGATTGACATGGTGGGTGACCTTGCAAAGATGGGTGGTAACGTAAATCAGATTGCACACAAGGCAAATGCCGCAGGAATTTTCGGCTTGGAGCAAGTGGCAAAAGACGTGCTTCTATCAATCAAGGAAGTTATAGCTCGAATGGTCAGAGGTGGTGACTTGATGCGTCCAACTATCATTTACAAGAATCCTGATGAGGACTAACAGAAGTAATTAACAAAACGAACAACAATGGTTGCAAACATAACAAGTGGCGCAGACTTCGCAGATATGGTAGCCTACGCCCTAGGACGAGACGAGCCGGACAAGAAAGCGAAGATTCTATGTGCCAGTGATGGTATTCTCCTCACAGACACAGAAGACTACAGAACTGTTGCCCGGTTATTCGAGGCTTATTCGCTTCGAGGTGACCATCAACTGAGGGATCCGCTGAAGCATATCTCTCTTTCATGGCACGCAAGGGATGGTACACGTCTGACTGACGAACTTATGCTAAAAGTCATGAGGGAGTACATGAAACTGATGGGTATCGAGGACACAGAGTACTTTGCTACTCGCCATCATGATAAGAAGCATCCACATCTTCATTTCATGTTCTCCAGAGTGAACCGCAAAGGCGAGGTCATTGATGCCAGTAATGAACGAGAGCGCAGCAGAAAGGCTTGTCTGTACCTTACAAAGAAGTATGGCTTCTACATTTCTTCAGGTAAAGAGTCGGTCAACAGAGACCGCCTTCGAGGAAAGGACAAAGCCAAGTATGCCATCTATGATAAAGTGGTCAAGTGCAAGGATAAAGCCAAGAACTGGGAGGAGTTCAATGACAAGTTGAAAGCCGAAGGTATTGCGATGAAGTTCCGATACAATAATGCCACAGGTAAGGTGATGGGTATCTCATTCTCTGATGGCAAGTTGTCATTCTCAGGTAGCCAGTTAGACAGGTCGCTTACGCTCCCTAAACTCACAGAGAAGTTTGGTGACTACTATCAGCAGACGCACAACAGCGTGGAACAATTCTACAACAACTATCGTGAACGTCTGTATGACATCAACTATCTGGATGCGTGGTATCGTTGCGAGAAGAAATACCCAGATTGGGAAACCTCATTCCCTGGCAACAAACTACCCAAGTTCAACTATCCTTCGATACCATCATTGCTGAGTTCTGTTGATCTTCAGAAGTTCAACACCGAGGAGTTCCATACACCTTCGGATGATGGCAAGTTCAGTTACATAGCACTTGATCTGTTGCTCACAGTATTGCTCCAACCTTACAGTCCTCAAATGTCTGTCGGCTCTGGTGGAGGTGGCGGAGGAAACGATAAAGGCTGGCGTGACCTTGATGATGACGATAAGGAAAAGTACAAGTACCGTTTCCTGAATAATCACCAAGTTACCGCATCTAAACCGAAGATAGGATATAAACCAAGACGATAAGCTTATGGCAAAAACAGATAAAACAAATGTCGAGGCTGCTCAGTGGAATAAGAATTTCCAGCAGCACAATCAGGAACTGGTATTGTTGGAAGCAATGGCCGAGGTGCTTGGGTTGACTTACTCAGTTGATGACAGAGGTGTTCTGACAATAACAGAGACGTCAACTCCATCCTTTGCCAAGTCTATGGCTAATGGTAGGCAGCCTTCTGCAATGCCTCTTCCTTCGTCAGAGAATCAGATTCAGCCATTATCCTTCTCTGAACTCATACGCAAGGAGGATTTGGTTACTTCGATGGCAGCGTTCATCCAGAAAGCCATGCCTCGTGTACAGCACAAGGTTGAAATCGACCCTTACTCTTGTAAGCAGTTACACATAGACAATCAGGACGTTATCTTTAATGAAGTCTGTAAGCGACTGGTTTCCAAAGCTGAGGAGTTTGCCGATGAGAAGATGAAAGCGAAGACGAATGGTACACCATCGTCAAGCTCAGAAGCAACACATTCTTCAGGAAGTTCTTCAAAATGGAAGGTCAGAATACAGAAAGTCTATGATGACATGACTTCAACCCTGTGGAAATATGCAAGTTACGTATCGTGTTTCTGTGCAATTTTGTTCGCTATTGTCAAGTGCGTGGAATACGACGATCTTGAATCTCAGGTCATGGAATATGGCATCATCAAGCCTGTTCTGATGTCCGACCCGAAATATCGTGATGTCATAATCTCTCTTGATTCTGTTGTCCAAAAGAAGAAGAGTCCTCAGGAGATTGTGGAGAAGTTGAAAAAGGACAGGAAGGAAGCTGTCAAGTAACTCATAACAATTAAAGCAAAGGCACACCATCCGTGTTGGGTGATGTGTCTTTTTCTTATGGTAGTCATCTATTTTGATATTGGATCAGCGCAATACTCCTTGCGTTTGCATTTCTTGCACATATTACCAATCCAAACTTCATCGAATTGATTCATTGCTGCTTCAACAAGTTCTGGGTCATCTGTGATGATTCCGGCTTCAAAATTTCTTGTTGTATCTGCTTTCATTCCAATACCTGCACCAGTCAAGTTAGCACTCCCTATATGGGGGCGTCAGCTGAACTGTGTCAAGGCTGTTAGCTAAATGGGAATTTACAATTCTGATATACTTCAGATGTAGGTTGCCGTTTCTAAAGCAATATAAAGTTTGTTTAAACTATGGTTGGCATTGTTCAAGCCTTTGGCTTCATATCCATTTGTATCCAAAATGTCACCTGTT
>JAFXDL010000184.1 GCA_017516265.1 Bacteroidaceae bacterium | reverse complement strand
TGAGGATGCACCTGCATGTAGTCGAGCAGGAAATCGGCAGCTCCTTTCAGAATCTCATAGTTTGATGCCAGGAAATTTTTGTCGCCAGTGTAGAGGTAATGTTGCCACAGGTGTGTGCTCAGCCAAGCTCCTCCTGTGGGGAACATTCCCCATGGTGTACCATCTACAGGACCTGCAATGCGCCATAAGTCTGTATTGTGGTGAGCCATCCATCCGTCACAACCGTACATCAGACGGGCTGTTTCACGTCCTGATACGCTGAGGTCGCGAATCATGGAGAATAGTGGTTCCTGAGTTTCAAACAGATTGCCGATAAGGGCTGGCCAATAGTTCATCTCGGCATTGATGTTGATGGTGTATTTGGAGTCCCAGGGGGCATTCATCTTGTCGTTCCATACGCCTTGTAAGTTGGCAGGCTGTCCACCTGGTTGCGAACTGGAGATGAGCAGATAACGGCCATACTGCATCATCAGTGACACCATGTCCATGTCTGTCCCTTGCGCAAAGGCAGCCAAGCGTTTGTCTGTTTCCAATGCAGAACTTTCAGACTTGGGAAGTGTCAGCGACACACGGTTGTACTGTTCGCAGTACTTGGCTATGTGTCTTTTCAGTAACTGGTCATACTTCTTTCCTCTGATAGCAGCCAATGTTGCATCATTTTCCAGTGTAGGATTGTGGCTTACGTTCCGATAATTGACAAAGTTGGTTGCGGCCACAATGTAGAGGGTGGCTGTGGTGGCATCCTTTACACTGATTGAGGCATTCTCCTTTTCAACAATACCATCGGTGAGGACGCGTGTCTGGCATTCGGCAGTCAGTACACCTTGAATGCCTTCTTGCTCAACATTCTTCACACGGGCAATAAGTCTGTCTTCTGTCACTTCCTTTTCGGATGGCAATTGTCCGTCAAAATTGACCGTAAAAGAGAGTGCTCCTTTTTGGTCAGCCTCCAGGCGTACAATGACGGCATCATCGGTTTGTGAGGCAAAAACGGTTCGGGTGTATCTTATACCTTTATATATATATGAGGTAGAAGCAAGCGCATTGCCTAGATTGAGATTACGCTCATAGTTCTCCACTTGTTGGTGCCCAAAATTCAGCAGAATGTTTCCTACGGGCAGATAGCGCATTCCGTGGGGACCCTTGATGAAATGTTTCTCTATCAACTGGTGAGCCTCTTTCTCACGCCCTTCAAAGATGAGGCGGCGCACTTTGGGCAGATGTTCCAGCGATTCTTTGCTGTTGTTCTCATGAGGGGCTCCAGACCAGAAAGTCTCTTCATTGAGTTGTATGGTTTCCACTTCTGTGCCACCATATATCATGGCTCCTAATTTCGAGTTTCCTACCGGTAAAGCTTCCAGCCAATGTGCGGCAGGTTTGCTGTACCACAGTCGATGGTCTTGTGCTTGCAATGCGATACCTGTTACCATCAGAAGTATCGCTGTCAGAATACTTTTTTTCATATTGTCAGATGTTTTGTGGACAAAGATAATTAAAAATTTATTTACCAACAACTATTTTCCGTCCATTTTTTATGTATATGCCTTTGGTCGGATTCTTCACTGGCTGGCCCAGTAGATTGTAATAGTTCCCGTCTCCAAGATTGATGGCAGGTTCCATCATGGTCTCTTTGATAGTTGAGGGACGGGAATAGTCGGCATTGTTGGTCAAGTACATATCATCGACAACAATGGTGCCGCTTCCGTTGGCCCAGAAACTGACAATACGTATGTTTTTCGTATCGAGAGCTTTTCCTGTGGAATTTCCTGAGGTATATTTGGCGGTCTGCAGATTGATGATTATTTGTTTCTTTGAACCGAAACCAGCCGAAGCAAAGCAGTCTCCCCAAATGCTGTTAGTTGTGAAGAAGTTGATATGCGCATCGCAGTTCTGTGTCTGCTTCAGCTTAATTACCAGATATTTGTAACCTGACATGTCTGCTCCATCGGGATAGACCCATCCCATCTGTCCCCATTGTCCGGGCTTGAAGGTATGGGTACTTTCTGTATAGACTCCGTTGGCAAAGAGTGAGGTGTTGATGTATTCTTTGCCGAAGGGGAAGAATGTCGAGCGTACGTTGAATGTCGTTGCCAGTTCATTGCCCATCAGGTCGGTATATGTAGCGGTAACTTTGGCTATACCTTCGCCAGCTCCTCCTACTTGGCCGTTTTGTATGTCAATGACGTCTGACCCTTCGACAGAATAGCGTGCTTGTGCTGCTACATTTTCGGTGTGTCCGTCCCGGAAAGTTGCAGTCAGTCCCAGTTTGGTACGGTTTCCTATCATTATCTCCAAGTCATTGCCCCCTTCCAAGGATATGGTTTCTGCTGTTAGCATGTCGGCATTGTATCCGGCGAAAGTGGATGGATAATAGGCCGCTTCATCAAAACTGTCTTCAGTGGAGAACCAATCGAAATCGGCATATCCCTCACTGCCTTCTTGGGTTGCATAGCAATAGATTCCGAAGCGGGCCCCTACGAAGACACTCAGATTGTACCCTAATGTGGTCTCTTTTCCAAAGGGTTTGTAAGTGATGTTGTCTGATGAGTAATAGAATTGCGTTTTGCTTGTGGCATAGCTCACCGAAGCACGTAAGTAGATGATGCTGTCCACGTTGATTTCAATACGTTCTTCGGCAGGAGTGAATGTCGGAGAGGTACGCAGGGTATCTTGTCGCCATACGAGATGTTGTTTGCCATCTTTCTTCTGTACGGAGAGCATGGCATAGGGATCTTGGAATATGCAGATACCTGCCACATCGCCATCTTGCAGTTGGCTGACATCCAAACGGACAGTACCTAATGAAGGCTTGTTTTCAAAAGCAAAGATACGTTGGGTCAGCATATTGCGGGCTTGGGTCAGACGTTGGGCTGTGTCAGATGTTGCCAAGCGCATCCATCCGGGACGTTCAAAGAGCGACCATGCTCCATCATCAGGATGATGATTCCATTGCCATTGCATCCCTAAGGGGTAAGAGCGGAAATTGTCGTTTGTTGGGAGTGGGGTACGCAAAGAAGTTCCACTGGTGGCAGGTTTGGTATAGGTGGCATAGGGGATTCCTTTGTTTCCCACTACAGGCCAGTCGTAGGTCCATTTGACGGGTTGCAAGTTTGGCATACGTCCCAGGGCGCCAAGGTCTTCCTGCATGATGGTCCACCATTTTCCTTCTTCTGTTTCGATGAGTGCGCCTTGGTGGACAGTGTTCGGTTTTCCATTGATATACTTCTCTATCAACATTTTTTCTTCGTAGGGACCGAATATGTTTTTGGAACGGAGTATCGTCTGTCCCGATGGCCATCCGCCATAGGTGGCATAGATGTAGTAGTAGTTCCCCTTCTTGTACAGGTGACATCCTTCAAGCATTTCAGTAGCGGTGAAAACCGTCTTTTCCTGAATGAGGTTGAAGGCATCATCCAGTTCACACATCTTTATTTCGGTATTTCCACAGGCTATGTACACCTTGTCGTTCTCGAATAGCATGCCCGGGTCGTAGTATGAACGCGGAAGTTTCTTCATCTGCCATTTACCTTCAGGGTCTGAAGTGGTCAGAAGCCATCCGCCTGCATCGTTCCCATTGATAAGGATGTAGAATACCCCTTCATGATATGCCATGGAGCAGGCCCACATACCGGCAGCGTATGCATTCTTCCCGTTCAATAGTTGGTAACGGTCGGTTGTTGACAGTTGGGTGAGGGGTTGTGCACAGTAGCTCCAGTTGACCAGGTCTTTGGACTTCAGGATGGTAGCACCGGGGAAGTGGTGCATGGTGGTACTCACCATGTAGTAGGTGTCGTCCACGCGGATGACATCGGGGTCGGGGAAGTCGGCTGCTATCAGCGGATTCGTGTATTTGCCGTTTCCCAGGTCGCTGAGTGAGGCGTTTTTGAAGTCGGGACGTGGCCAGTTCTTGTGATAGTATTCTGCGTACCAGTCCATGCAGGCTTTTCCGCAAGCCTCTTCCAGACCACCGAAGGCCGGTACCACCTTACCTGTATTGATAAGGGTGTCCACATCTATGAGGCATCCTGTTCCAGAGAGGGTCATGGAGATGTTCT
>JAFXDL010000183.1 GCA_017516265.1 Bacteroidaceae bacterium | reverse complement strand
GCTACTTTCGAACTGGGGTCGAATGCCAACAGTTTGTCAAGCACAGCGTCCGATATTTGGTCGGCCACTTTGTCGGGGTGTCCTTCCGACACCGATTCGGATGTAAATAAGTATCCCATTTCTTAAATTAAGAATTTAAAGATTAAGAATTAAAAATTTAATCGGGGATGCAATCAGAGTAGGTGGACATAGAAAGTCAATGTTGTTTTAGCATTTTTTTCCGTGGTTGCAAGCTACTCAAATCTCTCCACTGTTTTTACGGGTGCAAAGATACAACTATTTTTCAACAAAATGGCACTTTATGTGTTCTTTAACATTGGATTTTTTTTCATACCTTTGTCCTCATGAGCAAAAAGAAATGGAAAATAGGGATTCCTAAGCATTACTTAGCGGTAGTGGCAGTACTTGCGGCGATAATGATGGGAGTATTGGACGGGACTGTGATGAACGTGGCCCTCCCCACATTGTCGACGGAATTCGGTGTGTCTGCCAGCGAAGTGATTTGGGTGGTCAATGCCTATCAGTTGGTCGTGACAATGTGCTTGCTGGGTTTTGCGGCGGTGGGCGACGTGTTCGGCTACCGGCGGGTCTTCCTGGTAGGAGTGTCGGTGTTTGTTTTTGCTTCGATTATGTGTGCTGTGAGCACGTCGTTCGAGATGCTGGTAGCGGCCCGTGTGCTGCAAGGTATTGGTGGAGCCTGTACGATGAGTATCAATACGGCCTTGCTTCGGTTGATTTTTCCTCCGTCTCGTCTCGGGAGGGTGATGGGAGCGAATGCGGTCATTGTGGCCGTGACGGCAGCCAGTGGTCCGGCCTTGGGTGGTGCCATTCTGTCGGTGGGACATTGGTCGTGGATATTCCTGATGAATGTTCCGTTAGGATTGGCGGCACTTTTTATCGGATGGCATCTGCTGCCTCATAATCCGCCATCGGAAAAGGTGCGGAAGTTGGACGGACAGAGCGTGGTGATGAATGCCGTGTTCTTCGGATTGCTTATTTACACGGTGGAAGGCGTGGCGCACAATGGGGTGTCCACGTTGTTGCTTCTGCAAGGTGTGGTGGCTGTCATTGTGGGTGTGGTATATGTCCGCCGTCAGTTGTCCATTGATATGCCTATCTTACCGGTGGATTTGTTCCGGATACCCATCTTTACGCTGAGCATTGCGTGTAGCATCAGCTGTTTCACGTCGCAGATGCTGGCGTTGGTTTCTTTGCCTTTCTTTATGCAGCACGGTTTGGGGATGACGGTGGCGGAAACTGGAGTGCTGATGACTCCTTGGCCATTGGCCACGATGCTGACGGCCCCTATTGCCGGACGGTTGGTGGAGCGGGTTCACGCCGGTGTGTTGGGCTCGTGCGGGATGGTTGTCTTTGCCGTCGGCTTGTTCCTGTTGCTTTCGTTGGGGACGGGAGCCGAACGCTGGGACTTGGCTTGGCGTATGTCGGTTTGCGGTATCGGCATCGGTCTTTTCCAGACCCCAAACAATGTGACGATTACAACTTCGGCGCCTATCAGTCGTAGTGGTGGTGCCAGTGGGATGCTCGGTACGGCCCGTGTGTTGGGACAAACGCTGGGGACGGCTATGGTAGCGGTGCTTTTCCACGTGGCGACGAAAGGAAATGGCGAGAAGGCGTGTTTGATGGCGGCATTGATTCTTGCCGTAACGGCGGGAGCCTTGAGTGCTGTGAGAGTGAAAAGGTAAGTTTTTTCACTTTTTCCATTACTTTTTCCAAAATCCGTTCGAGTTTTCTTATCTTTGCTTCCCGAAAATAATTAACCCTCTAAAAGATAAGAAAGGAACAAGGCCGTGGCAAAAGATGTCGTAATGACCCCTATGATGAAACAGTACTTCGAGTTGAAAGAGAAACACCCTGATGCAGTGATGCTTTTCCGGTGTGGTGACTTCTATGAAACTTATTCGGAGGATGCCGTGACGGCAGCCAATATCCTTGGCATTACGCTCACCAAGCGTGCCAACGGACAAGCCAAGCACGTGGAGATGGCGGGTTTCCCTTTCCACGCCCTCGATACGTATCTCCCCAAGTTGATTCGTGCCGGCAAGCGGGTGGCCATCTGTGACCAGTTGGAAGACCCGAAGCTTACCAAGAAGTTGGTAAAGCGAGGTATCACGGAATTGGTGACACCGGGTGTGGCCATCAATGACAATGTCCTTTCTTATAAGGAGAACAACTTCCTGGCAGCTGTCCATTTCGGAAAGTCTTCGTGTGGGGTGGCTTTCCTCGACATCTCGACAGGGGAGTTCCTGACCGCCGAGGGGCCTTTTGACTACATCGACAAGCTTTTGAACAATTTCGCTCCGAAGGAAGTGCTTTTTGAACGGGGCAAGCGAGGAATGTTCGAGGGGAATTTCGGAAGCAAGTTCTTTACGTTCGAGCTGGAAGACTGGGCGTTCAATGAAAGCTCTTCGCGTGAAAAGCTTTTGAAGCATTTTGAGACGAAGAACCTGAAAGGCTTCGGCGTGGAGCATCTGAAGAACGGTATCGTGGCTTCGGGGGCTATCCTGCAATATCTGGATTTGACGCAACACCATCAGGTGGGACACATCACGTCGCTTTCACGCATCGAAGAAGACCGCTATGTGCGTCTCGACAAGTTTACGGTGCGGAGCTTGGAACTCCTTGGAAGTATGAACGATGGAGGAAGCAGCCTTTTGGGGGTAATCGACAAGACCATCAGCCCGATGGGTGCCCGCTTGTTGAAGCGTTGGGTAGTCTTCCCGTTGAAGGACGAGAAGCCCATCAACGAACGTCTGGATGTGGTGGAGTTCTTCTTCCGGGAACCTGATTTCAAGGACTTTATTGAAGAGAAACTTCATCTGATAGGCGACTTGGAACGTATCGTTTCCAAGGCTGCCGTGGGACGCATCTCGCCTCGCGAGGTGGTGCAGCTGAAGGTGGCCCTGCAAGCCATTGAGCCGATTAAGAACGCTTGTCTGAATGCCGAGAACGAAAGCCTCCGACGCATCGGTGAGCATCTCAACCTGTGTGAAAGCATCCGTAACCGCATTGCCCGAGAAATCAAGAATGACCCGCCGTTGTTGGTCAATAAGGGTGGGGTGATAGCCGATGGCATCAATGCGGAGTTGGATGAGCTTCGTCAAATAGCCTATTCGGGCAAGGATTACCTCCTTCAGATGCAGCAGAGAGAAAGCGAGCGGACAGAGATTCCAAGCTTGAAGATTGCTTACAACAACGTGTTCGGCTATTACATCGAAGTACGCAATGCGCACAAGGACAAGGTGCCTGCCGAATGGATTCGCAAGCAGACATTGGTCAATGCCGAACGATACATCACGCAGGAACTGAAGGAATACGAAGAAAAGATACTTGGTGCCGAGGACAAGATTTTGTCGCTCGAAACCAAGCTGTACAATGATTTGGTTTTGGACTTGGCGGAATACATCCCTGCCATCCAAATCAATGCCACCCAAATCGCCCGTCTGGATTGCCTCTTGGCCTTTGCCAATGTGGCAAGAGAGAACAAGTACATCCGTCCGGTCATCGAGGACAGCGATGTGATAGACATCCGTCAAGGTCGCCATCCGGTGATTGAAAAGCAGTTGCCGGTGGGAGAGAAGTACATTGCCAACGACGTCCTTCTGGATGCCGATAACCAACAAATCATCATCATCACAGGACCTAACATGGCAGGTAAGTCGGCTTTGCTCCGTCAGACGGCACTCATTACCCTC
>JAFXDL010000182.1 GCA_017516265.1 Bacteroidaceae bacterium | reverse complement strand
CATCCATGGCAGAACTATAGGTCGAGAAAATCAAGAAGTTTGTACCACCATAGTTGGTTGTATTGATACCATGATAAATGGCAGGGAAAATAATCTCCTTCTGTGCGCCATTCACATCATTGTCCGCCAAGAAGAGCATCTGGTAAGCAGAATACTCCTCACCGGTCACAGGATTGGTTGCATTGCCTGTCCACAAGGCATAATGACCATTGTTGATAACAGCCTCTGCATACTGCTTGGCCAATTCCCATTGGGGAGCACCTGTATAAACCTCAGCATTCAGATAAAGGCGTGAAAGCAAATTCCATGCAGCCACCTTGTCAATACGGCCATAGGTATTCTGTCCCGGCTCTGCCAAATCACCTTCACAAGCCTTCAATTCACTTTCCACATATGCATAGAACTGGTCACGGGTATAGTATTGGGCCAATTCAGCTGACACCTTCTCTGTGAAGGCTGCATTGCCAAAAATATCCATAATGTGGAAATACTGCATTGCACGGATAAAGCGCACTTCAGCACGACGCATCAGAGTCTCATCATCTCCGCCATTCACCTGGTCAAGGTAGAAGTTACAGAGTGTGATGGTAAAATAGAGACGATAGTAAAGACCTGTTGAGAAGATGTTATCTGCACCAAACGTGTTATGCAACAATTCGGGTACACCAGCATCTGTAGCCCACACCCAATGGGCATCATCTGCCGTAAACTCATTCAGATACCACAACATACGGAAAAACTCCGAACGTCCTTCATCAATATCAGCCAAATCCCCATTACCAGAAGCACCCGTTTGACCAGTCAAGCAATAGCTGGCATATATTTTATTGAACAAGGCATCTGCATCCATTTCCATGGTTGTCTGCGGATTGATGGGCTCCACATCCAAGTCATTGACACAAGATGTTGTTGTAGTCATCGTCAGCGAAAGAGCTACAACGGGAGCAAATAATTTTGTTTTATTGAATTTCATGTCAAAATCTACTTTAAATGTTAGAAATTAAGATTCAAACCAAAAATACCGACGAACGGACGTGGATAGAGGCTACCGTCGTATCCGCCATTGATTTCAGGATCAAGCCCCTTGTACTCTGTGATAGTGAACACATTCTGAGCAGTCAGATAAACACGTCCACTGATAGGAGCATTGAACAATTTGTTGAAGCTATAACCTAATGTAATGTTGTCGCACTTCAAGAATGAAGCATTCTGGATGAAGTAGTCAGACAAAGCCGAGTTAGTTGATACATATTGCCAGTTCTTGTCAAGCACCATGTTGGCCACGTTGTGCCATGCAGAACCTGAATACAAGCCGGAATATGAAAGGTTAGACTTGCTTGCCTCAGTAGCATTATATGCATAATTACCCAAGCTGGCACGGAAAGAAACACCCAAATCCCAGTTCTTATATGTCAATTTGGAAGTAAGACCCATCAACACGTCTGCATCGGATTTCTTGTAGAAATATCGGTCATCAGCGTTGATTATGCCATTACCATCTCTGTCCACAAACTCACCTTCAATAGGCTGTCCGTTCTTGTCATAAACCTGCTGAAGTGTGTAGTAAGCTGAAGAAGACTGGCCTACAGCCCAAGCCTTGATACCATCAGAACCAGAGTCACCAACAGCTACACCACCATACTTGATGATATAGTCTTTACCCTGACTGGCCACCAATTCATCAATTTCATTGTCATTCCATGTTACGTTGTAGTTCAACTCCCAACGCCAGTTCTTCGTCTGAATAGCACGCCATGTCAAAGCCAATTCAAGACCCTGATTGTGCAATGAACCGATGTTGCTGGTCAACTTCGGAGCGAAGTTCGAACCACAAGCCACATACACCGTATTTATCAAATCGGTTGTTTTACGGTAATACCAGTCAACATTGGCAACAACACGGTCATTCCAGAATCCCAAGTCGATACCGGCATTATAGGTGGTTGTACGCTCCCAAGTCAAATCATTGTTGTATGCATTCGGACGATAAGTTTCACCATTACCTACAATCGGATAATAGGCACCTTGAGAGTTGGGGGTGTAAGATGCAAAATAGGTATAATCTCCAATACCTTCCTGCTGACCTGTAATACCATATCCTACACGCAACTTGGCATCAGACACAGCATCAACGTTCTTCAAGAATCCTTCTTCCTTCATCTTCCATGCCAATGCTACAGAAGGGAACAATCCCCAACGATTGTCTTCTGAGAAACGAGAAGAGCCATCATTACGCAATGTAAAAGTCAACAAATAACGATTCTTCAATGAATAGTTGAAACGTCCGAAGAATGAAACCAAATAGTTCTCTGACTTATACAATGTATTTTCTGAAGGGAGGTACTCTGCACCCGGATTCTGAAGATGGGTATCCTGATAGAATCCACGATAGAAATAATCAGTTTTGATATGGAAATGTTGCCATTCATATCCTGCCATCACATCGATATGGTGATTCTTACCGAAGTCCTTCAGATATTGGGCATACATATTCAATGAAAGGTTGTATGTATTCTTACTGTTCCATCCATAATTTCCGAAATAATAAGTTCCCGAATCATAGTAGTACGGCGATTTGTTGGCATAGCTCTTACCGCTAGCCACATCCATACCCATATTCACATGCAAGTGCAAATCTTCCAATCCGTGCACCTTATAGTCAGCCTCCAAATTACCCATCAACACCTTAGACTTGCCTTCTTTAGAATAAAGGTTCAGTACAGATACTGGGTTCGTGGGAGCCAATGTATTCACACCATACAACCATTCGGGGTCATCGCGTGTCACCAGTGAAGGCCATTGCCAGAATCCGGCATAATCCTTACCATAGTCGGCAACGACAGCACCATTGCGTGTGGACAATCCTGCACGCACAGGCTTGGTAGGATCCATAGAAGTGGCATTACCGATGGCTGAACCTTCATCTATATTATTTGTCACCGAATACATACCCTTGGCATTGATGTTGAACTTCAGATGTTCGTCCATGAATGTTGGAGAGTAGTTCAAACTTGCGGTAAAACGTTCATAATCATTATTCTTCACCACACCATCTTGCTTGGTGTATCCCAAAGAAATGCGGTAAGAATCAGTCTTTGAACCACCAGAAACCGTCAGGTTGTGATCGGTACTGACCGCTGTACGATAAATTTCGTCCTGCCAGTCTGTATCGGCAAACAAGTGGTTGCCTTCTGCATCCCAATATCCCAAGTTTGCATATTCCTCACTGGCAAAGAAAGCTTCATCATTGCCTTCGTATCCTGAGAGTTTCTGAACAAATCCCATATACTCTTTAGCATTCATGACATCCAGCGTATTCTTCACAGTGCTTACGGAAACATTGCCGCTATAAGCTATTGACGGGCGATCACCTTGTTTACCTTTCTTGGTCGTAATCAAGATAACACCATTTGATGCACGCGAACCGTAAATTGCCGTTGCAGAAGCATCTTTCAGAACCGTGAATGACTCGATATCATTGGGGTTTACCAATGCCAATGCATTATCTGCACCTTCCACACCATAATTATCCATGGCCAATCCGTCAATGACAATCAAAGGGTCGTTAGATGCATTCAATGAAGAACCTCCACGAATACGGATTGTGGCACCGCCACCAGGTTTACCACCATTGTTGTTCATCACATTCACACCTGCAATCTTACCCATCATCATGTCTTGCGGTGCGGTCACCAAACCACGGTTCATCGCATCAGGCTTGATTGCCGTCACCGATCCCGTGAGGTCATTCTTCTTGGCCACACCATAACCGATAACCACGGCTTCATCCAACAATTCAGAGTCATCCTCCAATGTAATTTCTATACGGGGAGCGGCCTTCACTTCTTGAGTGATATAGCCCACAAAAGAAATTACAAGGGTTGCCCCTTTCTTTACTTTCAGAGTAAAGTCTCCGTTGACATCGGTAATCGTACCGTTCCCTGGATTACTTTTCTCAACTACATTGGCGCCTATGACTTCGCCCATAGCATCCTTGACGTGTCCTTTCACGGCAATGACGGACTGAGCATAAGCACCTACTGACAAGAACACCCCAAACAATAGGGTAAGAATCATTCGAAAGATTCTTGAATCTACTTGCTTCATGCGTTTAAAATTAAAGTTAACAATTAATATTATTTAAATGATTTTATTCTATCAGCTATCGTTGTTGCACACATTCGTGAGCACTATTCGACGGAGCAAAAGTATGAGATTCAAGGCGAAGGGAGAAAAACTACATTAAAAATATATTCAATAAGAAATGCAAACGATTGCAAAATGCAATAAGCCTGAAAAACGGCCCAAACGGCAAAAGGATGAACATTATGAAAAGTAAAAGGATACTTCCCTTTTCAGAAAGCATCCTTTCATCGCTTTTCGGCCTTACAAAATGTCAACGTAGCCTTTCAGCGAAAAGGCTGTTGCCCCAAGAACTTCTGTTTGGTTTGACTACAGAACAAGAACAGAAGGCTTGTCACTGCCAACACCGTTGGCAGACATCTGCCACCATGGAGGCAGTACACTGCCAGCACCGAGGCAGTACACTGCCAACGGCGTGGCAGTAACTTACAGATACGACATGAACAGAACTGAATCGCGGAATAGTTACATAGCAACAATATTCTCAAAAGCTTTCATAGCAGAAGCCGGACGTCCATTAGCCTTAAAGGCGCCCATATCGTAAGCATCCCATGCCGGACTAAATGTTGAATAGATGGCAGGTTTCCACCAATTGTAAACCTGCGGTTCCCAATAAAAGACGCCCAAACATTCATCCAGTTTCTTGGCACGACTTACAAAATCTGTAAGTACAGTAGCTGCCAATGCCTCGTCTGCAACGGACTTCACCCCTACCTCACATACCATCACAGGTTTTCCATATGCCTTGGCCCACTTACTGATATGCGAAAGAGCCAAGTTGTTCATCTCCTGCCATCCTTTGGAATCGTGCGTTTGCGGATAGTGCGAAAGGCCGATGATGTCCATCTTGCCACCCGCAGCCTTGAACTTATTGAACCACCAGTCATTATTATCCCATGCATTGTCAATATGCACAATCACCTGTGCTTCCGGGAAAACGGCTTTCACAGCATCATATCCGGCATTGCTCAAGGTCACATAGTGTTGCCAACCATTTGCCACATCGCCCAGATTGTCCCACAATTGTCCATGCGGATGCACCATACCGTTGCGTGTTTCATTACCTACTTGTACCCAACGGGGAGTGATATCCTCAGCTTTCAAAGCCTGCAACACCTCTTGAGTGTGAGCTACCAAAGCATTCTTCACCTCCGCAAAACTCATCTCAGACCACGCCGAAGGAATATTCTGACGACTGGGGTCTGCAAACCAGTCGCTATAATGGAAATCTATCATCACATCCATTCCCAATGCCTTGGCCCTACGAGCTTTCACCAATACATCCGGCAGATTGCAATAGTTACAGTACGACTTCTCAGGATTCACCCACACACGCAATCTCACAGCATTCATTCCCAATTGCTTCATCAATGCAAAACAATCGGTTTCACGTCCTGTTGCATCGTAGAATTTCTTCCCATCAGCCTCCATCTCGGTAACCCATCCCAAATCGGCTCCTTTTGCAAAAGAAGCGATCGCCACCGGCACCGTATCAACAGGCTCTTCTGTACTTGGCACCGTATCAACAGGTTCCCCAGTTTCAGGAACAGTATCAACGGGAATTTCCACTTCTGGCTGTTCTATAGGGTTGTCACTCTTGCTACAACTATTACAAGAGCAAAGCATGAAAACAGCCACAATAAACAAGGCTAAATAATTCAGTTTTTTCATAGTCAATAATGTTTTGATTCTATTTTATTGCTGCAAAAATAGCAATAAAAGTGACACACTACACAAATCCTCCTATTATTCTTCATTATTTCCGCACTTGCAAACGATTGCACTCTTTTTCCGTCAGATAATCTTTCGGTATAATTCATATATATATCAGAGTACGTTAACTTTGCTAACACATTTCTATGCTTCTTATACATAATTCATTAATATAATCGACCTGAATGAGCAAAGAGTCTATTACCATAAAAGATATAGCAAAAGCATTAGGGGTATCCGTATCCACAGTGTCACGTGCCTTGAATGACAATCCGGACATCAGTGAACAACGAAGAAAAGCCATTCAGGAATATGCTCGTGAACATCGCTACCAGCCTAACGCACTGGCCGCCACCTTGCGTTCGGCACGCAATGCACGCTCCAAACTCATAGGGGTCGTACTTCCCCAATTCACCCATTACTATTTTTCATGTATCCTTACGGGCATTGAAGAAACTTGTAGCAAACATGGCTACCACATTGTTGTAGCACAAACGGGTGACTCTTACGAACGCGAAAAGTCAATCATTGAATCATTCCGCCAAACGAGGGTATGCGGATTCATCGTCTCACAAGCTAAGGACACTACCCACTACGAACATTTTCACGAAGTGGTAAAGGATGGGACTCCACTCGTTTTCTTCGATCGCATCTGCACCGACATAATCACCAGCCGGGTGGTCGTTGACGACTATGCCGGAGCATATACCGCCACCGAATACCTCATAAAGACCGGATGCCGGCGCATCTGTTTCTTTGGGGCTACCATGAATCTGGAAATCTCCAAAAACCGATACAACGGTTACCGCGACGCACTTCTGAAACACAAGCTTCCGGTAGATCCTGCACTTTTCCGCCTGTGTGACAATCGCGAAGAGGCCGAGCGTCTCACTCCTGAGATGATGGCGATAGAAGATCGTCCTGACGGATTCTTCACAATCAACGATGATACAGCCTTGGGAGTACTCTACGCCTGCAAGCGTCTGGGGTACAAAATACCCGAAGAAGTCAGCATCTGTGGCTTCACCGATGGAGTGAGAGCCAAAAGTTGTGACCCCCAACTGACTACAGTCGAACAAAAGGGATATGACGTAGGCGTAGCAGCTGCCACAGCTCTTATCGAAGAATATGAAGCAGAAGAAGATGCCGAAAAACGTAAGTTCCGTAATCGCATCATCAAGACCAAACTCATCGTGCGAGGTACCACCAAAGAGTTGCCTCATGAAAACATATCTTCTATAGATTTTTAATTCATACTATAAAAACAATAAATCATGAAAACAAGACCTGACCTTAGTTTTTGGAAACTGTGGAACCTGAGTTTCGGGTTCTTTGGCGTACAAATAGCCTATGCCTTACAAAGTGCCAACATCAGTCGCATCTTTGCCACCCTTGGTGCCGACCCACACAGTTTGAGTTATTTCTGGATTCTGCCACCGCTAATGGGAATCATTGTCCAACCCATCATCGGTGCGGCCAGCGACAAGACATGGTGTCGCTTCGGACGTCGCATACCCTATCTGTTTATAGGAGCTGCTGCAGCCGTATTGGTCATGTGTCTGCTACCTAATGCAGGCAGTTTCGGAATGACAGTGAGTACTGCCATGATATTCGGACTCATAGCTTTGATGTTCCTCGACACCAGCATCAACATGGCCATGCAGCCCTTCAAGATGTTGGTGGGCGACATGGTGAACGAGAAGCAGAAGGGACTTGCCTATTCCATCCAGAGTTTCCTGTGCAACGCCGGCTCATTGGCAGGTTATCTCTTCCCCTTCATCTTTGCACTCATCGGCATCAGCAACGTTGCTCCTGAAGGAGTTGTCCCCGACTCGGTCATCTACTCTTTCTACATCGGAGCCGCCATTCTCATTCTCTGCGTCATTTATACAACCATAAAAGTGAAGGAGATGCCCCCGAAAGAATATGCAGAATATCATGGCATCAACGAAGAAGAGGAAAAGAGCGAAAAGACAAACATGCTGAAACTGCTCATCAAGGCACCGAAAGCATTCTGGACAGTAGGTCTCGTACAGTTTTTCTGTTGGGCAGCCTTCATGTTCATGTGGACTTATACGAACGGTACCGTAGCAGCCAATGTATTTGATGCTCCCGTAGTGGAGCGAGCAGGCAATTGGGTACTCGACACCACCTCCACCCAATATCAGGAGGCAGGCAACTGGGTGGGTGTACTCTTTGCCGTCCAAGCCATCGGTTCTGTCCTGTGGGCCATAGTCATTCCCCGTTTCAAGAATCTGAAAACCATCTACGCCCTCAGTCTCATACTCGGTGGTGTAGGGTTCATCAGTACCAACTTCATCCACGATCCCTATGTCATATTCATCTCCTTCCTGCTCATCGGATGCGCTTGGGCTGCCATGCTGGCTCTCCCCTTCACCATCCTGACCAATGCACTGACGGGCGGACACATGGGCACCTACCTCGGTTTGTTCAACGGCACCATCTGCCTGCCACAAATCATAGCAGCCGCCCTTGGAGGATTGGTTCTCAGCCTCTTCCCTACTGCTGTTGGTGAAGCCGCTCCTGAATCTTACATGCTCGTCCTGGCAGGCATCCTCCTGTTCGTTGGTGCCGCTTGCGTGTTCGTCATTAAGGACAGGAAAGAATAAATTGACAAGCAAAGGATAAAGTATCTTTTTGTAGGAAAGGTTGATTCTGTATGAGTCAACCTTTTTTTTACGAAAGGATACCCCCGCCCTTCATCCTGAATCACCTCGTACACCTTACTGCCCAACCACATCTAACATACCTGCCCTACCCCCTCGATACTGACTCTCCAAACAGACTCACTTGATGCGAGTCGGACGACTCACAAAGAGTGAATCGGTGAACTCACTTGGGGTGAGCCAGGCGACTCACAAATGTAAATCTTTGTAAAAAGCTTGCTTTCGGGGAGTAAATATAGTATCTTTGTGGAGACTAATACATAATTGAGATGGCTATACACTATGAATTTTACAGAAACCCAGACCCTAAGGGAACGGGTGAAAGGCGCTATCATGCGCGGGTGGTGAACTACGGACAGGTGAGCACAGAGCATCTGGTACGGGAAATGATGAAAGGGAGCAGTGTGTCGAAAGGCGAAATACAGGGCATACTGATGACACTGGCAGACAAGCTGAAAGAGTATCTGGGCGAAGGAAGAAGGGTGACAATTGACGGCATCGGTACGTTTCAGGTGAACCTCCGATGCAAAGAGGATGTGACAGACCCTGACAAAGCACAGGCTAGAGATATTGAATTCAAGTCCATTTCATTCCGTGCGGACAAGGGATTGCGCAAGGAGATGAAACAGAAGCAGATTCTACGTTCCAGCTTCAAGCCGCACTCGATGCCGATGACAGACGAGGAGATGAAGGTCAAACTGGAGGAATATTTTGCCAAGGAGGAGGTAATCACACGGAAGGGACTGCAAATCTACTGCAACCTGACAAAGTCAACGGCAACGCGCACTCTCAAACGCTTGGCCGAACAGGGGATTCTCCGCAATGTATCTACAGACAGGAATCCGGTGTATATGCTGAATAAGTGAAGAGTGAAGAATGAAGAATGAAGAGTGAAGAATCCAATAGTCTGTACATTAGGATTCTTCACTCTTCACTTTTTTACAGTTCTACCACCAATGATTCGCGAGGAGCAAGACGGATTGTACCTTGCAAAGCAACACTCTTGCCTGTAAGGACATCACGTCCTTGTGTTTTTTCACCAATAATCTCAGCATAGCGCTCCATAGGAAGTTCATTTTCTTTAGTCGTTCCATTCAGTATGACAAGTACTGTCTTTCCTTCATGCTGACGGGCATAGACGTAACAACCCTTGAAAGGAATAAAGTGAGTGAGCGTCCCCTCATGGATAGCCTTGCATCTCTTGCGCCAGTTGAGGAGGGTCTTGCACCAGTTGAACATGTCGTTCTGGGCGGCATTGCGTCCTTGGGCAGTGAAGCAGTTGTGTTCGTCGCCCGGCCATCCGCCCGGGAAGTCCTTGCGCACGTGACCGTCAGTAATCTGCTTGGTTCCGTTCATCAACACTTCGGTACCGTAATAGAGTTGGGGAATCCGACGTGTAGTAAGCAACAGGGTCAGTGCCTGCTTCAGCATGGGTACATCCTGTCCGTTACGCAGGAAGCGGTCAGTATCGTGATTCTCGATAAAGGCCATCACACTGGCAGGATTGGGATACAGGTAATCATAGACAAAGTTGTTGTAGATACGATTCAGTCCTGTCCACCACTCATCGGTCTCCTCCGAGGCTGCCTGATTGATACGGTCATAAAAGCTGAAGTCCATCACGGTCTTGAGGTTGCT
>JAFXDL010000017.1 GCA_017516265.1 Bacteroidaceae bacterium | reverse complement strand
GGAACCTATCCGCCCGGCTCCACTTTCAAGACCTCGCAAGCCCTCACCTTTCTTGAGGAGGGCATTATCACCGAACATACCACCTATCCCTGCCACGGAGGTTTCGTTCATCGTGGTCTGCGTGTAGGTTGCCACGCCCACGGTTCCCCCATCCCCGTCGTTCCCTCACTGGCCACTTCGTGCAATGCCTTCTACTGTTGGGGACTCTATTACATGATTGGTTCGCGTAACAAATATGGTTCGGTGCAGAATGCTATGAATCGTTGGCGCGACTATATGGTCTCCATGGGATTCGGCTATCCCCTCGGAGTAGATTTGCCGGGGGAGAAACGCGGTCTCATCCCCAATGCACAATACTACGATAAAGCCTATCGTGGCTCATGGAATGGTATGACCATCATCAGTATCTCCATCGGACAAGGCGAAGTCAACCTCACTCCCCTTCAAATAGCTAACCTCGGAGCCACCATTGCCAACCGTGGATACTTCATCACCCCACATGTGGTAAAGGGTATTGAGGGTGAACCTCTCGACTCACTCTACACCACCCGTCGCTACACCATGGCTTCGAAAAAGAACTACGATATTGTGGTCGAAGGTATGCGTCAGGCTGTATTGAACGGAACCTGTCGTGGAGCCAATTTGCCAGGAATTGAAGTTTGCGGCAAGACAGGAACCGCACAAAACCGCGGTAAGGACCACTCCATCTTCATGGGATTCGCCCCCAAGGACGACCCACAGATAGCCATCGCCGTTTACGTGGAGAACGGAGGATTCGGTGCCACCTTCGGAGTGCCTATCGGTGCACTGATGATGGAGCAATACCTCAATGGGGGACTGTCACCCGAAAGCCAGGCCAAAGTAGAGTACATCCGCGAACGCGCCATTTACTACGATACTGAAAGATGAGCAACCGTCTCTGAAAGAAATAAAACTGGTTGACGACATCCCACCCTTAGGGATTGTGATATATCAGAAAGAATTACTGATGCACTGTTTTCTTCAGTTCTCGATTCGGATACCGATATCAGAGATACCCACCACAGCACTGTCGGCTATACAATGCACCAGTTGTATCTGGGCCTGACTACTACCATCAGATACCAATGTTCCATAGGGTATCTCCACCGTATAAAGACCTGTCAACCCCTTGCCTAGCGGATACCCGTCCTCACTGTACAAAGGACAACGGAGCGTATCAGTCTGCCAATGGAGTGAATCTGCCACATTATGACGCAACAACACCCAAAGATCGCGATACGTATATGCCTCTGTATGGCGGACATCTACCACAAAATGGAATGTACGCCCTGCCATCAATACTGGGAGCTGGAAATCCACCGTATCCTTCCGTGTCCACTCTCTCGGCACGGAGGAAGAGGCACTGAAAGAGATATCTCCCCAATGACAAGAAGCCACCACAGCAAGCACAATGCTTGCCATGACAGCTCCTCTCAGTTTCTTCCGAATAACTCTCATTTTATGATTCCTTGTTTTCCTGTCCCTGTTGCGGACGGTTCGGATGCTTGTGATTGCGCTTTTTCTGTTTGTTTCCACCACCCTGCTTGGGAGCGCCCTCTCCTCCAGCGGCAGCGTGTTGTTCGCCTTGTGCTTTCGGTTGTTTGGGTTGCTGTCCCCCTTCAGGTTTAGGAGTTTGCTGTTTGGCCTCAGGTTTTGAAGAAGGCTGACCACCGCCACCTTTAGGTTGCTGGCCTCCACCATTTCCCTTACCTCCTTTTTTCTTTTTCTTCTTGGCACGGTCAAAACGGGCAATGTTGTCCTGTTCGAGCAAATCTACAGGACGCTTCTCTTCTATCTGTCCCTCTTCAGCCAGCGTTTCTGGCTTTTCGCCCCGACGGTTCATATTGATAACCTCGAAAGCCCTACGTGCCGTCAGTTCCACCAGATTGGCCGCCACATGCTTGTCTGTTGAATAAGTCACAAGGCCCTTCAATATATCACTCTTGAAGAAGTAGAACTCACCATCCTTGGTCTCCAGTACAATCTCTTTCGAAGGCAGACGCTTCAGGGCTTCTACATAAGTATCCACCTCATAGTTGAGACAACATTTCAACTTGGCACACTGTCCGGCCAATTTCTGTGGATTCAAGGATATATCCTGAAAACGGGCTGCACTTGTAGCCACAGAAACAAAGTTGGTCATCCACGTGGCACAGCACAGTTCACGGCCACACGGACCAATACCGCCTATGCGCCCTGCCTCCTGACGGGCCCCTATCTGGCGCATCTCTATACGTACATGGAATGTGTCAGCCAGCACCTTGATCAACTGGCGGAAGTCAACACGTCCGTCTGCTATATAATAGAAGATAGCCTTGTTTCCGTCCCCCTGGAACTCCACATCACCAATCTTCATGTTCAGTTTCAGGTCATTGGCAATCTGTCGCGAACGTATCATCGTTTCATACTCACGTTTCTTGGCCTCTTCATACTTTTCCATGTCCACAGGCTTGGCCTTGCGGTAGATGCGCTTGATTTCGGCATCGGAACGCAGATTGGCCTTACGCATCTGCAAAGGCACCAACCGCCCCATCAGAGTCACCACTCCGATGTCATGCCCCGGAGTAGCCTCTACGGCCACAATGTCTCCCTTTTCCAACGGGATATGGTTACTGTTGCGGTAATATCCCTTACGGGTATTCTTGAACTGTACCTCCACCAGGTCGCTCTCCTCGTCATTACCGGGAATATCAGCCAGGTAGTCATAAGTATTCAACTGCTTGTCCTGGCGGCCACATCCACGGCAACACAAGTTCCCGCTTCCCCATTTGAGTTTTATTTCATCTGACATAATTCATTCTTTTGGAGGAGTTCAGGACTTCTGAACTCCTGTACTCCATATTTTCATTTAATTACTTTTCAATAACATTATCATCTTCAACGAGAAGTCAAAGAACACCATTTTGGCATTCACATTTTGCTCGATATGCTGCTGCGCCAAAGCCAACTCCTCCATGATGCCTATCACATTCCGCTCGTTGATAAACGGAGCAAAACGGGTTGAGAAGGCCTGCTCGTCCGGTGTCATATAGACCATTTCAGGACAATGGAAATTATAGATGAAGTTTTCCCTGAGCAGACGCTGGCAATAGACCAACAGATTCTTCTGACGTTCACGCCCCAGCCCTGCAACCTGTTCACTCCACAGTTTCATCTCGCGCAGTTTGCGTTGGTACGACAAGCGCATCAGACTGACAAAGAGGTCAAAGAACATCCGTTTGTCCTCACTGATGTGAATCGCCTCCAGCGCCTTCAACATACTGCCCTCGGACAAGTGCGCTATGCTGGCTGCATCCGTCGGTTGCAAGCCGAACTTTGCCTGCAAGGCTTGACTGATAACCAGCTCCGGAAGTTTACGCAGTTCCATGCGCTGAGTACGGCTCAGGATAGTAGCCAACAGAGTATCAGGCTGTTCACTCACCAACAGGAACACAGTCTGTCGAGGTGGCTCCTCCAGCAGTTTCAGCAATTTGTTTGCACTCTGCACATTCATTTTCTCGGGCAGCCAGATAATCATCACCTTATAGCCGCCCGCACTGGATTTCAGATTCAGCTTGCGGGTAATCTCATCGCTCTCCTTCACACCGATAAATGGTTGCTGGTTCTCCACCCCCATAGCCTCCATCCACTGGGTAAGGCCGAAATAGGGAGTCTGCAGGAGCAGATTGCGCCATTCACGGATGAAATCATCACTGACATTGGACGCCGACTTTACAGGAAAAGCAAAATGTACATCAGGATGCACCAGTTTGTCAAACTTCACACACGATGGGCAACGCCCGCAAGAATCTCCTCCCTGACGGTCTGTGCAACACAAGTAACGGGCATAAGCGATAGCCATAGGCAACGTTCCGCTACCCTCAGCCCCACACAGCAACCGTGCATGAGCCACACGCCCTTCGGCCACCTCCTGCACCAATCGCTGCTTCGCCTCCTCCTGTCCTATAATGTCTCTGAAGTACATCTTGTCTTTTTTTTCTTCTTTCTATATTACCTAGAGTTCCTAGAATTTCTAGATTCCCTAGATTTTCTAGAATTTCTAGGATTTCTAGATTATCTAGATTCTCTAGAATCACTAGAATTTCTGCCCTCTAGTAACTCTCAATAAATTTCCTTGGCCACCTGACGGATACTCTCCACGGCCGACACTGTATAGAAGTGCAGGCTGGGCACTCCGTGCGCCATCAGTTCTTTGCATTGTGCCACACACCACTCTACTCCTAGCGCCTGTGCCTCGGCATCGCTCTTGCACTTGGCAGCTTCCACGGCCAAAGCCTGAGGCAAATCCACCTTGAATGTTTTCGGAATCACCGTCAACTGGGACATTTTGGCAAATGGTTTGATTCCCGGGATAATGGGAATGGTGATACCAGCCTCGCGAGCCATTTCTACGAAACGGAAGTAGCGTTCGTTATCATAGAAAAGCTGCGTCACGGCATACTCAGCCCCCATCTCCACCTTGCGTTTCAACCATTCCAGGTCATTCTGCAAGTTCGGTGCCTCTTCATGCTTCTCGGGATAACAGGCTACCCCATAAGAGAATGGCAGCCCCGGAGCCTTGATGGACGAACCATCCATGAACAGGCCGCTATTGTAACGGTTCACCTGCTCTATCAGTTCTGTTGTATGCAGGTATCCTCCTGGCACAGCTGTGAACGATGACTCATGCTTGGCCTTGTCACCCCGCAACAGAAGCAAGTCTGTGATGCCCAAGAACTGAAGGTCCAACAATGCATATTCAATGTCTGCACTTGTAGAACCACTACACACAATGTGGGGCACTACCGTCAGTCCGTACTTGTGTTGTATGGCTGCTGCTACAGCCACTGTACCAGGCCGACGACGCACCAACTCGCGCCGATACAGTCCTTCGCCCAAATCCTTATATACATATTCACCACGATGCGTTGTAATGTTCACATACTTCGGATCAAACTCACGCAACACATCAATGGTGCGGAACAGAGCCTCAGTGCCCGTCCCCTTCAATGGCGGAAGCACCTCGAAAGAGAAAGCCGTGCGGCTTCCATTATTTTTTATCAGTTCTATAACTTTCATTGTTTCTTACCTACCCGAACCATTCGGATATTGCATCTCTTACATCTTTCGACATTACCAAGATAATAAATCACACCTGCAATTCAATACGCAATTTTCCACCAAGCCCACGTTCTACTATTTCAAGAAGTGTTTTAAGCGTAAGATTCACACCGTCATTTTCTACTTTAGAGATAAACGCACGTTTCTTATCTATCCGCTCAGCCAATTCAGCTTGAGTCATACCAGTTTTTTCTCTGGCATGCTTCAATTTAAAACCAATTCGCAACGCTTCAAGTTCCCGTTCAAGACGGTCACGTTCGGGAGTACCAACCACACCGTAATACTCATCCTTAATCTGATCCAATGTCTTTACATTCATTTTAAGCCCTCCTTCTCCTTTTCTTGATAGTATTCATTCATTAGTTTTACAGCCTTCTGTATCTCTGTTGGTGGAGTTTTTTGTGTCTTTTTCTGAAAACCAGAAAGAAGAATAACAAATCTATTCCCGTCAAAGAAACAAAATATACGGAATATATTATTTCCAAGCTGTACACGCACTTCAAACAGTCCATTAGTGCCTTCTATATATTTCAGATATGTAGCCGGAATCCTATCCACCTGTTCGATTATCTCAAGCACTTTGATTATCTTATCACGTACCTTGGGCACTTGCTCCTTAAAGAACTCATCAAAATAATCTTTATATGTAACAACTTCCCTTACTTTCATGCCCACAAAGGTAACTCAAAAATTACATTCCAACAAACTTTCATCATCTTTTTCATCTTCATTGCATTATTTTATAAAAAAAGTGGGCCACCCGCATTCGGGTGACCCACTTTAGAGAACTTATTTCAGTCAATGACTGGAGATCACTTTACATTTACCTTCAGACCCTCGATGAGGTAGAGACCCTTCTGGAGTCCTTCAAGAGAGGTAGCTTCCTTCTTCACCATGCGGCCGTTGAGGTCGTAGATGTCAGCAGGCCACTGGATCTCTTCAGTAGTGGTAACTTCGATACCGAACGGATTGTCTGTAACAGAACCAGAACCAGCATACTGTTCGCCAGCAATCAGATACCATGCAGCATTTACGAACAGAGCTTCACCGGCAGCAGTCAAATAACCTTCGGGCTGGATTCCATCAACAGGGATAATCACATAACCCTTGTTGTTCAACCAGCCTTCACCGATGCAGTCAGTACCGTTAGTCTGAGCCAAAGCAGTCTGAGTGAGACCTACAGCGTCATTGAATGAGCCGTTGCCCTGGAGATAACGTCCGGTTTCCTTAGCCATATCGTTGAATACCTCGAACTCATCACCTTCGATACCAGCGAAGATCGGATGATCAGCAACTGTCTTAGTCAATGAGCGTGAAGGAGTATCAGCAGTACCCGGGTTGCTTCCGTTAGTACCATAGTGCTTGTACCAGAATGACTTGGTTGAGAGCACGTTCACCTTACCTACCAACAAGTTGGCAGACTTAGCAAGATTAGTACCAGAACCTGTGTTACCAGCCAATACTACGAGGTCGTAGTTAGCAGCCAGTTCGTTGGCAGTTTCCTCAGTCAGAGTCACGTCGTCATAGTTCATCGGAACAACGCGCATATCGCCATCGTTAACCAAAGCAGTGTAGATAGCCTCAGTAGTTTCAGTTGCACCGCAGAGGTAAGCCACCTTAGCAGGCTCGATGTTGTAGATAGCCACACTTGTAGTGTAACCGAATGCAACAGCCTTAGCAATCAGCTGACCATAGCCCAAACCAGCCAGAGCCTCAGTGTAAGCACCGCTTTCAGAAGCAGTAGAAGCAAGCTCGCCTGTCTGGATGTCAGTCATCGGATAGAATGCATATTCGATAGAAACCTCAGGTTCACCGATTACACCTGACTGGTTAGAAGTGATAACCAGACCTTCCTCAGTCTCTTTGATTACAGGCTCGTTCAATACGATTTCGTCACCGGCAGCCACTTCAAAAGCAACCTTCTGAGAAATGTATCTTTCACGAGTAGCCTCGTCAATGAACATAGCGTAAGCATATACAGTAGCTGTTTCAGATACCATAATCGGAGCAGTGTAGATAGCAGGCTCAGTCATAGCTTCATCGTAGCTGTAGAAGATCTTAGTCTCAACAACGTGGTCAGAAGTCAACTCAACCAGACGGTGTCCGTTGATAGCACCGATAACATAAACTGCAGGAGCAGGAACGTTCTGGATAACGAATGTTTCCTTAGCCTCATTCATCTTAGTGAGAGCAGCGTCAAGATCAGCCCAAGTGTAGGCACCAGTAGCCAGACCGTTGGCGATGTTGAACACTTCGTTGAATGCAGCAGTGAACTCTTCAGTATAGTATTCAGGATTGTCATACTCTGCCAAGAATGCCTGAGCCTCAGCAGCCTTCATCTGACCGAGAGTCATGCTGGTCTGAGCAACGAACATGTTCACATCAGCAATCATCTGCTCAATCTGAGCGATAGAAGCGGGCTGAGCAACCACAGCCTGAGCGGCGGGCAACATACCCTGCTCAATCTGAGCGATTACCTGAGCATCCATTTCGTTAGTAGCATCCAAAGTAGCCTTCCATGCATTGGCATCAGCAATAGCAGCGTTCAGAGAATCAACAGCATCAGCAAATACAGAAGGAACAGCTGTTCCGAGGTAAGCCAACTGGAAGTTATCGAAGATTGTCCAGTCAGCATCAATCAGAACATCCTTCTTGATACCAACACGGAGAGTACCGTCAGTTACGAGAGCAACAACCTTGTTGCCTGCGTACAAACCAGCTTTGAATGCATCACCTGCAGACTCCATTGCATTAGGCACAAGACCGTAGCCAGGAACATCAGAAGTATTACCTGCGATAGCTGCATTTCCGGCCTCGGCCAAGATATTCAAAACAGGAGTTGAATTTATACCTGCATAGAGGTAAGCATTCTGTTCCAAACCTGTAGTACCACCGTTACCTGCACGATAGAATGCCTGAGCAGACAGTTCATAGTAACCATTAGGCAATCCAGCCAAATCCTGATAAACATCGAAGTTAGTGTTCCACTTTTCTGCACACCAGTTATTATGATTACCTTTACCGAACGTAGGACTTCCCTGCCATACAGCGTTGCGGTTAGCATCGCCACGGTTGAAGTTCTGACCTACGATGAAGAAGGTAGCGTTACCCGGATTAGCTTCAGTAGCACCATCCAAAGCTGCAACCAATTCATCCTTAGTAAGGAGTTGCCACTGGGCAGCAGCGTCAGTTGCATCAGTCAAAGCCAAATTAACGATAGAAGAACCATCTGAACCAATGTAGTTCACACCATCCAAAGTGATAGCATAGTTTTCACCTACGGGAACAACCTTCCAGTTAGCCACGTCTGAATCCACATAACCGTTAGAGCCGAGGAAGTGACGAGAAGCGCCATTAGGCACGTTAGTGTCAATAGTATATGTACCGTTGCTGTAAGCCAAAACTACGTCAAGACCGCTATTAAGCAACGAAGCCTGAGTACCCCAAGAGTTACCACCGTTCAAGAACTTGCCAGAAGCAACGTTCTTCATGTAGTAAGTACCGTCAGCAACTACAGGAGGAAGTTCTGTTCCGTAGTAAGTCAACTCGAAGTTGTCAAACATTGTCCAGTCTGCACCAATCAAAACATCCTTCTTCACACCGATACGGAGAGTACCGTCAGTAACTTCAACGATTACGCTGTTGTCAGCATACAGTCCGGCAGTGAAACCGGTACATGCGGTAGCCATATTGTTAGGAACGATACCCTTACCTGCTACAGTAGAAACGTTACCACCCTCGAATACACTGTTACCAGCCTCAGTATTGATATTTACCAACGGAGTCTTATTGGCACCCGCATAGAGGTAAGCATTGCGTTCCATGCCTGTAGCGCCACCGTTACCGGCACGGTAGTAACCCTGAGCAGACAACTTGTAATATCCGTTAGGCAGACCTGCCAAATCCTGATAAACGTCGAAGTTAGTATTCCACTTCTCACCGGCCATGTTGTCGTTGTTACCGCCACGTGCGGGACCACCCTGCCATGCAGAAGCGAAACGAGTATCGTTACGTCCGAAGTTCGCGCAAGAGATGAAGAATGTAGCATCAGCAGGATTAGCCACAGAAGCACCTTCGAGAGAAGCAATCATCTTATCCTTGCTCATGATAATCCACTGTGCAGCTTCAGCTGTGTTGTCGGTCATGTTTACAGAAACCTTAGTCTGGGCATTCCAAACATTGGCTTCGTCATAACCCAAGAAGTTTGCACCGTCAGCAGAGATAGAGTAAGCACCACCGGGCATTCTTACGATGTTCCACTTGGTAACAGCGGCATCCATCCAACCTTCAGCACCGAAGTAGTGGCTTTCACCACCGTTGCTCAACTTACTGTCGATAGTGTAAGTACCATCTTCCTGCAAAGCAAGTTCGAAGTCCAAACCATGTTCACCGAATACAGCGCAAGTACCCCAATGTTCACCGGCAGTGATGAACTTGCCAGAAGCAACGTTCTTCAACCAGTATGTACCAGTATCCAGACCATTCTCCTTCTCGAATGCTACACGTGCAGCAGCCAGAGCGTCAACAGCAGCGTTGAGGTCTTCAAGGGTGTACATAGTATCCCACATGTTCAACTCACCAAGGATTTCATTTACCTTAGCGATAGCATCAGCCAAACCAGCCTCGTCAGTAGCGTTGTCGTATGAAGCCATTGCTTCCTGAGCCGCAGCAGCAGCCTTGGTAGCAGCCATCATGCTCTTCTCCTTCTGAATCACGGGGTCATACTGAGCAATCATCATATCAATCTGCTGGCTGTATGACATTACCATGTCGTAGCTGTCGGCAGAGACACCGCTTTCTGTAAAGAAGTCATCAGAAGTCATATAAGTCAAACCGTTATAAGCCTCAATCTGAACCATTGTACCAGTCTCTTCGCTGGCATCCAATGTAGCGGCATAGTCAGCAGCCTTCTTCTTGGCAGCGTCGAGAATCAGTTGGTTGTTTTCCTTCTCGAATGCGGCACAAGCAGTGTTCACACCATCAGCATGAGCCTGAAGGCTTTCTGCAGTTTCCCACATTACCATCAAAGGCAAGTTTCTCAAAGCATCAACCAGACCAGCGTTGTCAACGCGGCTCTCCTCGGGATATCTCATCAATACCTCCTGAGCAGCAGCCTCAGCCTTCTTCATGTTCATATAGGCATTCCACTTGGCAGTGTTGGCATTCAGGTCGTCAGCAATCATATCAACATCTTCCTGAAGATATTCACCTTCAGCCTTCAATTCTTCCAACCACTGAGCAGCACCAGCGATAGCCTCATCCATTACCATGATAATGTCGGCTTCGATTACATCCTCAGCATTCAAAGTAGCCTTGAAAGCTTCAGCATCGGCAACAGCTTTTTCGTATTTAGCGAAGCTGATACCTGCAGCCTCTACAAGGTAAATCTTAGAGATAGTACCAGCTGCACTTCCCCAACCTGTCTTGATGGCGTTCAAATGAACGAATTCGTAGGCCGAGAAGTCAATTTCAGCCTTGCCATCTTCAGCGATTGTTACATTTATTTCAGTCAATTTGCCATCTGCAACGGTACCTTCATCAACAAGACGATTGATCATTACACGGAGTTGAACACCAGGAGTACCCTCGATTACCATCTTAGAATAAGCGCTCAAATCAGCATAGCTAAGATAATAAACGGTTGAAGTACCATAAACCATAGCACCAGCTCCAAGCTGTTCGCCAACATGCAACTCGCAATTAGCAGCACCAGTAGCCTGAGCATCAGCACCTACGCCGTCCCATGCCTTGAAAATACCAGTAGAAAGCATTACCTCACCCTCAGCAGGAGCATCAGAAGGATCTGCCTTTACGAGAGCAATCTTGGTGATAGTACCTGCAGCACTGCCCCAACCAGTCTTGATGGCGTTCAAGTGAACGAATTCGTAAGCAGCGAAGTCAACAGTAGCCTTACCATCTTCACCAATTGTAACGTTCACTTCTGTCAAATTACCATCAGCAACTGTACCTTCATCAACAAGACGGTTAAGCATTACACGGAGTTGAACACCAGGAGTTCCCTCGATTACCATCTTAGAATAAGCGCTCAAATCGGCATAGCTAAGATAATAAACGGTTGAAGTACCATAAACCATAGCACCAGCACCAACCTCCTCACCAATGTGAGACTCACAATTAGCAGCACCAGTAGCCTGTGCATTTGCACCTACACCGTCCCATGCTTTGAAGATGTCTGCAGTCAACTGAACCTCCTCAGTTTCGGGAGTTTCGGGTTCAGCCTCAACTTCTTCGTAAGTATAAATAAAGCCAGTGAAACGCATCTTTGAACCTGCCATGTAGAAATAGTAGGTAGAACCAGCTTCCACTTCGAAAGTAACACCACCATTATATTTGGCAGCACTATTATAAGGAGTTCCTGATTCCCAAGCTACTTCAGCACCGTCAATAAGAACAGTACCATTTACCAAATTGTTGTCCTCATCCTTTACGATGTAGCCTTTCTTGTTATTACCAGCATTGCTTACAATACCAGTAACAGTACCGTTGAATTGAGGAGTAAACACTACATACGGTCCGACTGTAGGAATTGCGCCACTTGTCGGACTGCAGTTTTCACTTGTTGAAGCATACACATTGAAAGCTGTGCCATCAACGGTAACCTTTCCAGAACCTGAAGTCCAAGTTTCACTTGTTCCAAAGGTCATGGTAATGCCTTCAACAGAAGTAATCTGTGCACCCGAAGCTATATCGTCGGCTACAACGGCATAAGAACCTGTCTTCACCTCCGCGAAAGCAACGTTTGCGCAGAACAACGATGCCATCATCACAAGCATCGCTTTCTTCATCTTGTTAAAAATTCGCATAAGTTTTTGTTTTAAGTTAATAAATTAATTAATAGTTTTTTTCTTTTTCTCTATACCTTATTATATATAAAGGTCCAGTGAAGAAGCCCATTGCACACGTGCTTTCAGGCTCTTTTACCCACTGATTCCAATATAATAGGGGACAAATATACGGGATTTTTTAATAAGTTGTATCTTTTTTTGCCAAAATATTCCAATAATTAACATTTCGGTATAAAAAGAGAGAATCATACAACAAAGGGAATATACGACATCATGCCCTAAAACTACTTATCTGAACAGATTAAAAGTACGGCAGGGCAGACGCATTAAAAAGCGTTGCTCTTCAAAAGTAATGACAAATATGCTTCGTCCCATCCAGCTTTAAGTCTTTTGAGATTGATGCTTCCTTTTTTCGTTTGGTCATTTTTCAAGACTGCAAGAGCCATTTTTGTCATAACAGAATGGTTTCTTGCAGCATTCTTCACCTTCCGGCT
>JAFXDL010000181.1 GCA_017516265.1 Bacteroidaceae bacterium | reverse complement strand
ATTTCAAATTGAGTGGCACGAAAAGTTGCAAACCGCCCTTCGGATGTTGTATCTTTGCATTGTGACCGGTTCCAAAAATCACGCTGCCCACCCAGAAACGGAATGAATACTTGCCGATAAAGACACATTGAGGCCTCCCCCATTAATGGGTAGTGTCAACGGTTGAAGTCTTCTGCACAATCTCTGTGTCGGTAATGAGAACTGAAAGAAAAGCGCCATCAGTGATCAAATTTAGTTAAATTCAATCGCAATACTCTCATGCGTAACGGGAAATGTAATGTATGTCATAATCAATTGCACATTGTTCACACGTCTATTCCGCTTTTTCCTTTTTCGCTGATTTGCACGATTATCACCTTGATTTTATATTTCATTCGTTTCATCATTTATCGCTGTTGTTTCATTTTGCGCCTTATTATATATACATGAAGGAGATTCAAGAAAAATTTCTTATCTTTGTCGGCTAAAAGAATATAACATTCGGTTTGAAAATATAATTTTTATACAGACATGAGAAACAGAATAAGAATTTGGGGATTGGCCTCCGTGTTAGGGATGACCGCCCTGAGTGCTACGGCACAGATACCACAAAAGGTAGAGAGTTTCCCTATCAGCAATGTGCGACTGACGAAAAGCCCGTTCAAGCACGCCGAGGAGATGGACATACAGTACCTGTTAGGCATCAACCCCGACCGCCTGTTGGCTCCTTACTTGAAGGAAGCGGGCCTTACCCCCAAGGCCGCAAACTATACCAACTGGGAGAATACGGGCCTTGACGGACACATCGGCGGACACTACGTATCGGCACTCTCGTACATGTATGCCTCGACAGGCAACGAGGAAATCAAGCGCCGGTTGGACTACATGATCAGCGAGCTGAAGCGTTGTCAGGACAAGGACGGATACCTGAGCGGTGTGCCCAATGGCCGGAAAATATGGCAGGAAATCAAGGAGGGAAACATCCGTGCCTCGGGCTTCGGACTGAACGACCGGTGGGTGCCCTTGTACAACATCCACAAGATTTATGCCGGACTTCGCGACGCTTACCTCCACGCGGGTAGTAAGGATGCCAAGGAGATGCTCATCAAACTGACCGACTGGATGATTCGCCTCGTGGAAAACCTGAGCGAGGACCAGATGCAGGACATGCTGCGGAGCGAACACGGAGGACTGAACGAGACCTTTGCCGACGTAGCTGCCATCACTGGCGACGAGCGCTACCTGAAGCTGGCTCACAAGTTCTCGCACAACCTGGTGCTGGAGCCATTGCTCAAGAAGGAGGACCGCCTGACAGGTATGCACGCCAATACACAGATACCAAAGGTCATCGGATACAAGCGCATGGCTGACCTGGAGGGAAACACCGACTGGAGCGAGGCCGCACGCTACTTCTGGGAAACGGTGGTTGAGCGCAGAAGTATCAGTATCGGTGGAAACAGCGTACGCGAACACTTCCACCCCGACACGGACTTCAGCAGTATGCTCACCAGCGAGCAGGGGCCCGAGACGTGCAACACCTACAACATGCTGCGCCTCACCAAGATGCTCTACGAGACAAGTGCTGATGCCGACTACATGGACTTCTACGAGCGGGCTCTGTACAACCACATCCTCTCGACCATCAACCCCATTCAGGGCGGATTCGTATATTTCACCCCGATGCGTTCGGGCCACTACCGCGTCTATTCACAACCACAGACGAGCTTCTGGTGCTGCGTAGGTTCGGGTATGGAGAACCACGCCCGCTATGGCGAAATGATTTACGCCCATAAGGATGCCAATCTCTACGTGAACCTCTTCATCCCCTCGACTCTGCAATGGAAGGGTACCACCATTGAGCAACAGACGGGATTCCCCGAGGAGGAAGGTACAACCCTCGTCATCACTCCCAAGAAAAGCAAGCAGCAGTTCACCCTGAATGTGCGTGTGCCCGAATGGTTGAAGCAGGGCGACATGAAGTTCACCATCAACGGAAAGGCCGAGCAGGCCACCGTGAAGGAGGGATATGCCACCATCAACCGCACCTGGCAGAAGGGTGACAAGGTACACATCAGCCTGCCGATGAACCTGCACGTGATGGGATTGCCTGACGGATCGGCCAACTACTCCATCATGTATGGTCCCATCGTACTGGGTGCTTCGCTTGGCAAACAGGCACAGGACGGTATGTATGCCGACGATAGCCGTGGCGGACACATTGCGGGTGGTCCTCGCCTGCCCCTTCAGGACATGCCGGTAATCGTGGGCGAAAAGGACGAAATCATTTCGCACATCCAGAAGGTGGACGGACAACCGCTGACGTTCAAGCTGAACGGTGTACATCCGGCCAACTACGAGGGCATGACACTGCGCCCCTTCTATAGCCTCCACGAGTGCCGCTACATGGTTTACTGGCCACTCATCTCCAAACAGGAACTGACCGCCCGCCAGGAGCGACTGGCCCGCGAAGAGCAGGAGCGGTTGGCATTGGATGCCATCACCACCGACAAGGTGATCTGTGGTGAACAACAACCCGAGAGCGACCACTTCGTGAAGATGGAACAGAGCAACGCGGGCGATGACGAAGGTATCCACTGGCGCGAGACCCGCCAATGGTTCAGCTACCAGATGAAGACCCACGGACAACAACCGGCCAAGGTACGCATCCTGTTCCGCCCCGAACACCGCAGAGATGCCCGTGTCTATGTGAACGACACCGAGATAGGCACACTGACCAACCAACGTGTGGCCGAATTTGAAATCCCCACCGAATTGCGCACCGCCGAAGTGCTCACCATCAAGGTAGGCAAGGGCGAAGGACGCATCACACCACATATCTACGAAGTACGGTTGGTGAAGTAAGGGAGAATATAATCCATTTTTCATCCGCAGATGATGCAGATAATTTACTCAACTTTCGCAAGTAGAGAAGTAGCAGGAGTGTAGGAGGCAGGAGTGTATTTTTTAGGAGTGTAGGAGGTAGGAGTGTAGGAGTGTAGACAATGGTTTCGACTATGCAAGCAGCACTATCGTCTACACTCCTAAGCGAAGCGTCACTCCTACACTTCTGTACTCCTGAAAGTTGAGCTTGCGAAACTTGAATAATTTATAACCAATCAGATAAATCTGCATCGTTTGCGGATGAAATGTGTATATACGTGTGTTCATTGGAAAAGTTCCCAAGCACGGACAACTTTTACCATGCCGGCTTCGGTAGTAAATTCATCTTTTTCATCGAGGGTCACAATGACACCTTCAGAAAGGCCGAGACGCTTCATGGCTTCGGTGAGTCCGTCCATTTCGCGATTGAAATTTTCATCAGTCAGCTGATGACATACTTGAATGGCTTTGACCGGATGATTACCCTCGTCGGTAACAATAAAATCGCACTCACCACGGCCATGAAGATAATAGATATGGTCAGTATCATGTTGGTGACGCAACTGAATGAATACCAGATTCTCCAATAAATGCCCCTTGTCTGGAGATTTCGACAAAGAGAGCGTGTTGACCAATCCCAAATCATAAGCATATACCTTCTTGGGGTTACGGGCCGTCACCTTCACCGAGGTGTCATACATCCCAATGGTATCGAGCAGATAAGCATCACGCATATAAGATATATACTCCAATACGGTAGCCGGCGAAGTGATGCCACACACGGAGGTCAACTTATTGGCTGCAAACAGACGGCTGACATTGGACAACAGATAAACAGCCAACTGACGCAAGGCGGCCACATTACGCACTCCCTTATTGATGGAAATATCGCGCACCAGCACATCATCCAACAAGGTGCGCAACACTACCCCCTGACGGCTTTTCAAATATTCCGGTATTCCGCCCATGCGCATGTAATCATCGAAGGAAGAGACACCCCTCTCTTTCTTCATAAATCGCAGGAACTCTGTATAAGAAAAGGGAAAGAGTTCATTCGGCACATGACGGCCTGTCAGATGTGTACCCAGATCGGTACTGAGCATAGCGGCATTGGATCCGCTAATGTACACCGTATAGTGTTCGCGCAAAAGCTGATGTATAAACACCTCCCATCCGGCAACCAGTTGTATCTCATCGAAGAAAAGGACTTTTGCATCCCGTGCTCTAATTTCATTGTAAAGCCGCACAAAATCATCTTTTTCAAAGGAACTCAGATGAATATCGTCAAAATTGAGGGATAACACCTGATTGTAACCTTTGGCCGTTGCAATCTGACGCAACAATGTGCTTTTGCCCACTCGACGAAGTCCTGTGATGATGCTTGCAAACTCCGGGATAAGCATCACTTCATTCAAACGTGTACGTTCTATTTCACCTTTCGCCCTCTCAACTGTTGAGTTTTGAAGGTCTATTATTTCTGATATAAGGCTCTGTCTTAACATAATATCATCCTTTAATGCTGTGGCAAAGATAATACTATTTTTTATTACCAACAAAGAAAACCTCCATTTTCTTTCATTACTAATGAATAATATCTTTCATTACCAATGAAAGATATCTTTTATTACTAATGAATAAAACTCACTCATCCTTCCGCTTTTGTAAAGCGGAAGTCATGGGTATAAAACCTGCGATGTGCTTTGTTCTTAATGTACGTTTCAAATGCAACACTCTGTAATAGCCAAACATATCCTGAGAGATTTTTCAACAAACGCCTTTCCTCCATTTTGCAGTCCTACACATTCGTTTCTGAAACACTTGACACTTACGCTCAAAAGTGTCAAGAGTTGCGCGCATAACTCTTGACCCTCCCGTTTACAAGTGTCAAGAGTTGTGGCGCTAAGTGTCTAGTCTTTCGGACGTAAGTGTCAAGTGTTTCGGGAAAAATCGCGTTTTCCTCCATTTTTCGCTGATTCTTCACATCTCAGGCGTTTGATACAATTATTGGACAAATGATTTGTATTTGCGCATTGGAAATGTTGAAACCCGAACACCCGCGTTGCAAACGCGGGTAAACGAGATAAAACGTGATAAAACGTGATAAAGTATGCATATAGAAAGAAAAGTCATAGAAGAACTGTGTAAGTGGAAAGAGCGCTCAGACCGCAAGCCACTCATTATACAAGAAATACCAGCCCGAACTGCGCATCCGTTTCTCAATGAAGAACCTCAAGCGAGACGGCAATCTGGTCAATATCCCTCTCTATTTGGCTGATTGGATGCAAAATATAGTCTGACCAATTCTCTATTATTTACACCTGCTGGTAATAAATCCTACACTTCTATTCCATTCCTATTTCACTGAAAGGAAAAGCAGTGCGACGGGCGCATTCCTGTAAATTTATGCAAGAAGAGAAAAGGTGGATGGTTTGAAGAGTAGGGCTACAAAGGAGCGTTTCCGTCCTATCTATCCTAAAGTTCGGCGGAATCGTAGGAGAATTTCCGCTTGTGCGCACTAGAGAATCGGGAAGTATGCAGGAGAATATCGATGGAACTTTAGGAGCGATTCTTTGGAATTTTAGGATAGGTTGCTCGGGAAAGCTCTGTTGAAATGGGATGGTAATCGTTTTCTTGGTGCTCTTGAATGCATAAATATACAATTGCTCTGCATAAATATACAAAACTGACCGCGTGAGAATCGCGTATATGGACACAAAGTTCCTTTTGGTTGAAAAATGGGCAAAATTTCAGCCGCTCCGTAAGTAGCTGATGTTCAGCCCTAGGATGATATACCTTCAGCCTTGGGATAAGGCAGGCTCAGCCTTGGGATGATGTCTGTTGAAGAAGAAGCTTTTTTTTGTTTTATTACATTACAGACAAGGGAATATTTACAAATACACATTATCCGTGTCTATAAAAAAACACCTATCTATAAAAAACACAAGAGGAAAAGATGGAAAATAGAGAGAAAAGCCTTACTTTTGCAGAAAAGTAGATTATTGCCATGAAACATTAAAATAACTATATACTATTTATCTATATTCTATATGAGAAAAACGACACTGGCCATTGCCCTCTGCCTGATGAGTGCCGGCGCTATGGCACAAATCATCCCTAACGGGAAACCCTACCGATGGAATGCAACACAAAACCCCATCATCACCCACAAGCATACGGCCGACCCGGCTGCCATGGTGAAGGGCGACACACTCTACCTTTACACTGGAGTGGACTTTGCCGGCAACCAAAGCGGATACAAGATGCATGAGTGGGCCCTGTTCACCACCACCGACATGCGCACATGGACAGAACACCCGAGCCCCTTGCACGTGGATGAATTCAAGTGGCAGGACTCACACGCGGCATATGCCGGACATGTGGCCGAGAAGGACGGAAAATACTACTTCTATGTATCCACCAACTGGTGTGGCATCGGAGTGGCCGTGGCCGACTCTCCCTACGGGCCTTTCAAGGATGCCATAGGGAAACAACTGCTCACCACCGCACATTGCCCCGGCACGACACACTCATGGGCTTGCATCGACCCCGCCGTCTATCAGGACGAGAATGGTGAAGCATGGCTCTACTGGGGAAACGGCAAATGCTACGTGGCCAAGCTGAAACCCAACATGATAGAGATTGACGGAGAGGTGAAGGATATCACCCCCACGGGAAGCAACTTCACCGAGGCTCCGTGGGTGCACAAGCACAATGGGAAGTACTACCTGACCTTCGCACAAAACTGGCCGGAGAAGCTCGGATATGCCGTGGGCGACTCACCTGAAGGGCCGTTTGAATACAAGGGCATCTTCTCGGAGGTGGCCGGAAACAGTAACACCACGCACCCCGCCATCGTCGAGTTCAAAGGCAAGACCATCCTCTTCACTCACAATGGCGGCCTCCACGCAGGCACCAGCTATTCGCGCTCGGTGTGTGCACAGGAGTTGAAGTATGACAAGAAGGGAAACATCCTGAAGTGCGACATCACCACCGATGGTGTGCCCTACTTGAAAGAGTACTATGACCGCAAAGCCAGGGAAGAGAAGGCTGCACGCAAGATGGAGAAGAAGATGGGGGCCTACCTGATGGTGTACCACAAGGATGCAGACCACGGCCTCCACATGGCCATCAGCTAT
>JAFXDL010000180.1 GCA_017516265.1 Bacteroidaceae bacterium | reverse complement strand
CCTGATTCAACGCGTAAGTCTATGAGGTGCAGTAGTAACTACAACTCTCCCTCTAAGTTAGAGGGAGTCCCCGTAGGGGGAGGGCGTGTGTCTGTAAAGTCTTCATTTTCACACACTCCTCCGGCCTAAAGGCCACCTCCCTAACTTAGGGGAGGAGTTGTAGTTACTCCGCCCTTATATCAAACTTACATAAATTAGTGCAAAAACAGGGTACATCAAATTGGACTCCCTGCCTTGAACTTTGAACTTTAAACCTTGAACCTTGAACCTTGCCCCCAGGGTGTCACCTATATATTAAGGTAGAAATCCGCTCGGGAGAGAACATGTCGTTGGCCACATCGAGGAGTTGGGAGGCGGTGAGGGACTGGATGCGGGCAAAGAGTTTGTCAACAGGGTCGAGGCGGTTGTAGTGGAGGAAGGACTTGGCCATGTCGAGGGCGCGATTCTCAAAATTGTCGCACGCCACACCTATCTGACCAATGAGTTGCTTCTGTGCTGCAGCCAACTTGGCGGAGGTGAGCGATTGCGTGCAGAGGAGCCTCAACTCGCGATGTACAAGTTCGAGACAATGGTCAATGTCATCGTGGTCGCAACCGAAATAGATACACCAGGCACCGGTATCGGTATAGCTGGTAAGGTTGCTCTCTACGGTATAGACAAGGCCACACTTCTCGCGGAGAGCAATATTGAGACGACTGTTCATGCCAGGGCCTCCCAACAGATTGTTCAGCAGATAAAGGGCCGTGCGACGTTCGTCGTTGGCATCGTATGCACGGCCTCCCATGAGGACGTGTGCCTGATGGGTGTCTTTCTGCACAGTCAAGGTGCGGGGTTCATAGACAGGCAAGGGATAACTCAGGGCTGAAGGGACATCAGCCTTGGGATGAGGCAGGATGATGTCCTTGGTGTACTTCTCGGCCATGCGGACAATGCGCCGGAAATCAATGTCGCCCTTGACAAAGAGCACCATGTTCTCTGGGCGGTAATGCTGAGCAGTAAAGGCCAAGGCATCGGCCGTGCGGTAGGTGCGGAGTTGCTCGGGTTTTCCCAATATGTTGCGCCCCAACGGATGATTAGGGAATATGAGTTCCTCGAAATCGTCATAGATGAGTTCTTGCGGTGTGTCTTCATAACTGAGAATCTCATCGACCACCACCTCCACCTCCTTGTCCATCTCGTGCTGGGGGAAGGTGCTTCGGAAGACAATGTCAGTCAACAGCTCCACCGCCCTGTCCAGATGTTCGTTCATGAAAGCGGCATACACCACCATCTCCTCCTTGTTGGTATAGGCATTCAGGTCGCCTCCAACATTTTCCATACGATTCAGAATGTGCCACGCCCGGCGGTGAGTGGTACCCTTGAATATCATGTGCTCCACCAGATGAGCCATCCCCTGCTGGTGAGGAAGTTCGTGACGGGTGCCTGCCTTGATGGCATAGCCGCAATAGGCCACCCGTGTGGGCGACGAAGTGTGTACGATGCGCAATCCGTTGGCTAGGGTATGGGTGTTCAGCATATCTTTTCGGCCGTTTACATTTGTCATATAGTTTGCAAAATTAGCACTTTTTTCATTGCCGAACGGTTTTTTTCTTCGTTTTGTTGCAAAAATAGCAAAGATAGGATGTATCTTTGCAGCAATTATGAAAAAGATAGGAATTTTCTGCTCGGCTTGTGAGCAAATATCGCCCCGATACTTCGAGTGTACACGCGAACTGGGTGGCTGGATGGCCGCAGAAGGCAAGACACTGGTGTACGGTGGGGCCGATATGGGACTGATGGAGTGTATCTGCCGCGCGGTGAAAGATGGCGGAGGCCAGGTGATGGGTGTGGTGCCCACCAAACTGGAAGAGAAAGGACGGGTGAGCGACCAGTTGGACGTGACCTTCCACACCGTGAACTTAAGTGACCGCAAAGACGTTATCTTGCGCGAGAGCGACATCCTCGTAGCTCTGCCAGGAGGCGTAGGCACATTGGACGAGGTATTTCACGTGGTGGCAGCAGCAACCATCGGCTACCACACCAAACGTGTAGTACTTTACAACATCGACGGATTTTGGGACGGTCTGCTGGCCATGCTCGACCAGATGGAGGCACAGGGTTTCATCCGCCGCCCGTTGAGCAACTTCCTCAGCGTAGCCACTTCGTTGGACGAACTGAAGGAGATACTGAAATAAAGGGAATCCCTACAGATTATTAACTCAACTTCCACAAGTAAAGGAGTTGCAGAAGTTCAGGAGTTACAGAAGTTCAGACGATAGTTTCGACTATGCTTTACATGGTATTCTATACCATTGTCTGAACTCCAGAAAGTTGAACTAACGAAACTTGAATCATTAACAAAAGACATTTGCACCATGCGTAAAATCATAGGACTCGGAGAGACCATATTCGACATCATTTTCCAGAATGACCAACCCACGGCCAGTGTGCCAGGAGGCTCGACCTTCAACGGCATCATCTCGTTAGGACGTACAGGGATACCCGTCAGTTTCATCAGCGAGACGGGCAACGACCACGTGGGCGAAATCATCCTGAACTTCATGCGCGAAAATGGCGTGAGCACCGACTACATGCAGGTTTACCCCGATGGGAAGTCGGCCATCTCACTGGCCTTCCTCGACGAGCAACGCAATGCCCAATACCAATTCTATAAGGATTATCCGGCATGTCGGATGGAAGTGGACTTCCCACAGATAGAGAAGGACGACATCGTGATTTTCGGTTCCTACTTCGCACTGAATCCCGTACTACGTGCCAAGGTGAGCGAGTTCCTCACCTACGCCCGCCAGCAGGAGGCTCTCATCTACTACGACGTGAACTTCCGCTTCAACCACATTGGTGAAATCATGAAGCTGACCCCCTCCCTCATCGAGAACTTTGAGTATGCTGACATTGTGCGCGGTGCAGACGAAGACTTTGACAATATGTACCGTATGAAAGACCCCGACGACATCTACCGGCAGAAGATTTCCTTCTATTGTCCGAACTTCATCTGCACAAAGGGTCCCGAGGGTGTAAGCCTGCGCACACGCGACATAAAGAAGGAGTATAGCGTGCCTGCCATCACCCCCGTAAGCACCATTGGTGCAGGCGACAACTTCAATGCCGGCATCCTCTTCGGCCTCATGCGCTACCGGATTCGTCGTGACGACCTCCCCACCCTTACCGAACGCGACTGGGACGACATCATCCGATGCGGCATCGACTTCTCGTCGCACGTATGCATGAGTTTCAACAACTCCATCTCCCGCGAGTTCGCCCAAGAATATGTAAAGAAATAAACTTGAACAGATGAAAGAATTCGTAATATCTGAAGCCCAAACCGAAACGGCTATACTGGTGGCCATCATCACTCCGCAACAGAATGAGCGGAAAACCAACGAATATCTGGACGAACTGGAGTTCTTGGCCGAAACGGCCGGTGCCAAGACGGTGAAAAGATTCACCCAACGACTGGACGGTGCCAGCTCAGTGACCTACATCGGAAAGGGAAAATTGCAAGAGATAAAGGAATATATCCGACGCGAAGCTGAAGAAGAACGTGAAGTGGGTATGGTCATCTTCGATGATGAACTGTCGGCCAAGCAGATGCGCAACATTGAGAAGGAGTTGCAGATAAAGATTCTCGACCGCACCTCGCTCATCCTCGACATCTTTGCCATGCGTGCCCAGACGGCTCACGCCAAGACACAGGTGGAGCTGGCACAAAACCGCTACATGCTTCCGCGCTTGCAACGCCTGTGGACACACCTTGAACGACAAGGTGGTGGCTCAGGTAGCGGCAAAGGAGGTTCGGTGGGATTGCGCGGCCCTGGTGAGACACAGTTGGAGATGGACCGCCGTATCATCCTGAACCGTATGGCCTTGCTGAAACAACAACTGGCAGAGATTGACAAGCAGAAGACGACGCAACGGAAGAATCGCGGACGCCTTATCCGTGTGGCACTGGTGGGATACACCAATGTGGGCAAATCAACCCTGATGAACCTGCTGGCCAAGAGCGAAGTGTTTGCCGAAAACAAGTTGTTTGCCACACTGGATACGACGGTACGCAAAGTCATCATCGAGAATCTGCCCTTCCTGTTGAGCGACACGGTAGGATTCATCCGTAAGTTGCCCACAGAACTGGTAGAATCGTTCAAAAGCACACTGGACGAAGTGCGCGAGGCGGACTTGCTATTGCATGTGGTAGATATTTCACACCCCGACTTCGAAGAGCAGATACAAGTGGTAGAGCGCACATTGGGCGACCTGGGATGCAGTGACAAACCGAGCATGATTATCTTCAACAAGGTAGATGCCTACACTTACGTGGAGAAAGACGAAGACGACCTGACACCACGCACCAAGGAAAACATCACCCTGCCCGAACTGATGAACACTTGGATGGCGAAAATGAATGGCGACTGCATCTTCATCTCGGCAAAAGAGAAGACCAACTTGGAAGAACTGAAAACCACTATATATAATAAGGTGAGGGAATTGCACGTACAGAAGTACCCTTACAACGATTTTCTTTACCAAACTTACGATACTGAAGAACAATGAATAGACAACTGACCCCCGAAGAAATCAAGCAACTTGAAAGTCAAGGATGCTCGGCCGAAGACTGGACAAAGGTCCTGATAGAAGAGAAGTTCGACATCAACCGCATACACCACACGCATTTTGAGGGCAAAGTGGAGATGAGAGGAGATGTGAGCATAAGTCATGTAGGACTCATAAAAAACATTTTCATCGAAGGCAAAGTGGAGATTTACCGTGTGAACGAAATCACGTGCGACAAGTGGATTGACACAAATCTTGCCCGAGATGGCATCACCGTAGGCAACGAAGCAGGTGAACCAAATATCCATTTTACCCTCTCCCCTAATGAACAATTGGATTG
>JAFXDL010000179.1 GCA_017516265.1 Bacteroidaceae bacterium | reverse complement strand
ACGTTCAGGATGGTGCCGCTCATGATGATGGCTTTGTGGAAAAGGCCTTTTGCCGCAGGCATACACATGAGTGTGCCCACTTTGCCACCACCACCTGACTCACCGAAGATGGTCACATTGTCCGGGTCGCCTCCGAACTGGCTGATGTTGTTCCTTATCCATTGCAGGGCTGCCACAATGTCGAGCATACCCACGTTGCCCGATTGTTTGTACTTGTCCGAGCAGGCCGAGAGGTCGAGGAAGCCCAAGATATTGAGGCGATGGTTGAGGCTTACGGCCACCACATCCTTCTTGGCCAGTCCCATACCGGGATTCCATGTGGAGGCTCCCGAGTCGAATCCACCGCCATGAATCCACAGCATCACTGGTTTCTTGGCTTTGCAATCGGTTGTCCATACGTTCAGCACGCATGAGTTCTTTTCCGACATTTCGGCTTCGCTCAGTGTGCGTCCGCCCGTCTGTTGCATCACCTGTGGTCCCCAGTGGTCACACACACGCACGGTGTCCCATTTGTCAACGGGAAGTGGGGGCATGAAGCGCTCCACTTTGGCATAGGGGATACCTAAAAAGGCCATAGTCCCTTCCTGGTCAAAACCTTTCACCTTACCCGATTCGGTGCTTACCACCATCGGGTCTTCTTTTTGTGTGCATGAGCCGGCTATTATGATGGATGCCAACAGGCAGATGGTCGAATAAATTGTTTTTCGCATAATGACATTCGTTGTAGTTTTATGAATACGGATTATAAGGGGGAGGTTCAAAGTTCAAGGTTCAAGGTTTAAAGTAAGCACAGTAATTGGATTACCCAACCTTGAACTTTGAACTTTGAACCTTGAACCAATAGTATCTTTACTTGATCAATCCACGATTGCGGAGGAGTGCTTCGGGATTGGGCTCGGCACCACGGAAGCGCTTGTAGAGGGTCATCGGCTCTTCGCTTCCACCCATTTCGAGGATGTTCTTGCGGAAGCTGCGTCCGGTAGCTTCGTCGAAGATGCCCTTCTCTTTGAAGGCTTCGAATCCGTCGGCATCGAGCACTTCGGCCCACAGGTAGCTGTAGTAACCCACGGCATAGCCGCCACTGAAGACGTGGTTGAAGTAGGTGCTACGGTAACGGAAGGTTATTTCGGGGATGAGCCCTATCTTCTCGGCTACGGCCTTCTCGAAGGCGTTGGCATCGAAGCCGGTGTAGTCGTTGAGCATGTGGTACTCCATGTCGAGCAGGGCAGCAGCCACCAGTTCTACGGTCTCGAAGCCACTGTTGAACGATGAGGCAGCCTGCATCTTGGCAATCAGTTCGTCGGGGATGGCTTCACCTGTCTGGTAGTGGTGGGCATAGAGCTTCATCACTTCGGGTTCGATGGCCCAATGCTCCATAATCTGTGAGGGAAGCTCTACGAAGTCACGTGCCACGCTAGTACCGGCCACTGAGGGGTAGCGAGTCTGTGTGAGCATACCGTGCAGGGCGTGTCCGAACTCGTGGAAGAGGGTGCGTGTCTCATCGATGTTCAGGAGAGAGGGAGTGTCGCCTGAGGGGCGGGTGAAGTTGCACACATTCACTATCATGGGACGCTTGTTCTCGCCATCCACATTGAAGGGCTCCACAAAGTTGCTCATCCATGCACCGGCACGTTTGGTGGCACGGGGGAAATAGTCGGCATAGAAGAGGGCAAGGTGTGACGAGTCGGCATCGAGCACTTCGAAGGTCTTCACCTCGGGGTGATAGATGTCCACACCTTCGATGGGGCGGAAGTTGACACCGAAGAGCTTGTTGGCCACCATGAACGAGCCCTTGCGTACGTTGTCCAGTGAGAAGTAAGGCTTCAGTTCGCTTTCGCTCAGGGCATACTTCTGCTCGCGGAGCTTCTCGGTGTAGTACCACCAGTCCCAGGCTTCGAGCTTCTCGCCCTTACCCTCGGCGTTCATCATCTTCTGAAGTTCGGCAGCTTCAGCCTTAGCCTTGGGCAGAGCGGCTTTCCAGATGGTCATCAGCAGGTCATAGGCTGCCTGGGGAGTCTTGGCCATCTTGTCCTCCAGCTGGTATTCGGCAAAGGTGTTGAAGCCGAAGAGCTGTGCCTTCTGCTGGCGGAGTTTCAGGATGCGGGCAATCACCTCCTTGTTGTCGTTGTCATTGTTGTTGTCGCCCCGGTTAATGTATCCTAGGTACATCTTCTTGCGCAGCTCGCGGTTGTCGGCATACTGCATAAAGGGTATCCAGCTAGGCTTCTGCAGGGTGAAGAGCCATCCCTCCTTGCCCTTTGCCTGAGCCTCTTCACGGGCGGCATCGATGCTGCTCTGGGGAAGGCCGGCGAGGTCCTTCTCGTCCGTGATGACCAGTTCGAAGGCGTTTGTCTCGGCCAAAGAATTGTCTCCAAATTCGATGCTGGCCAGCGAGAGTTGCTTCTCTATCTCCATGAACTGTGCCTTCTTGTCGGCATCGAGCAGGGCACCGCCACGCACGAACATGCGGTAGTACTTGTCGAGCACCATCTCCTGCTCACGTGTCAGGCCGAGGTTTGCCTTGTTGTCATAGATTGTCTTCACGCGAGCAAACAGTGTCTCGTTCATCGTCATATAGGCATTGTGCTCCGTCATCAGGGGCATGATTCTCTTCTCCGTCTCTTTCATGATGGAGTCGGCATCCGTCTCGCTCAGGTTGAAGAATATGCCCGACACCTTGCCAAGCAGGCGTCCGCTACGCTCCAGTGCTCCGATGGTGTTGTCAAACGTAGGGGCGTCTGTGCAGGCCACGATGGCATCGATCTCGGCACGTTGCCTGTTGAAGCCTTCGAGGAAAGCCTCCTCGTAGTCTGTCGGTTCATACTTGCTGAACTCCGGTGCACCATAGGGCAGGGTAGAGTCCGCCATCAGGGGATTCTCGGGCTGTCCGCCATTGCAGGCAGCCAATGCTAACATAGCCATTCCAAAGATTGCTTTTTTCATGTTTTGTTTATGATAGTTTGTTCCTTTTGTTTACAATGCGGGCAAAGGTACGGAAAAATCGGCAGAAAAGTCTCCTCACCTGTCGCTTTTTCCTTCCTTTTTCGTATTTTTGCGGCCGTGGACAATGAAAGCCCCTAAAGGGTATGAAGATGAAACCCGCTTCGCCCTATGAGGGACACTGACTCTGGAAAGCGGAGCCGACGGAATGGGTATATATAAATAAGGAAAAGGGCAGAAGAGTTTCTGTCCTTTGCTTTTTTCTTCCTTCCCCTTGTTCTTGTGGTTATGAATCTTGGAATGTGATGTAGAGGTTACACATAATGTGGAAGGGCATGGAATATGCCCCGTATCTCACTAATTATGAGCCCCGTATCTCTCCATTCATGAGACCCCGTATCTCATCATACATGAGACCCCGTGTCTCCCCATACATGAGACCCCGTGTCTCACTATACATGAGACCCCGTGTATCACCATTCATGAGACCCCGTGTCTCATCATACATGAGACCCCGTGTCTCACCATACATGAGACCCCGTGTCTCATCATACATGAGACCCCGTGTCTCACCATACATGAGACCCCGTGTCTCATCATACATGAGACCCCGTGTCTCATTTTGCATGAGACCCGTGTCTCATTAATGGTGGTCTTGGGGGCGGATATTCCGGCTTCGCTCAACATGACAAATGCTCCGAACCTTCCCCCGAAAGGCTTGTCATAAGTGAGTGTTTATAAAACACAGAGGCACAGAGTCTTTCTCTTCTATTTGAGATTGAAACTCTGTGCCTCTGTGTCCTATAGGAATCAGTGCCGTATAGCCTTTGAACCTTAAACCTTGAACTTTGAACTTTAAACCTTGAACCTTGAGCCTTGACCCCAGCATCTCCCTCAGAACTCGCACATCACCCTCACGTTGAACTGGCGCTCGGTGAGGTAGTTGGGGATGGCCGCCTGTTGGTTGTTGACATCCGTAATCCAGTAGTAGGAGTTGACGTTACTGAAGTTGAAGAGGTTCAGCGCGTCCACGCCCAGCCATACGTTGCGGAAGTATTGGGCAAGGCCGGTACGGAATTCGCGCTCCTCGTTGTTTAGCAGGCGGTACTGCATACCGAGGTCTACCCGCTTGTAGGCCGGTGCACGGAAGATGTGCGACTCCCTGCCGCTATGTGGGGGGCCGAAGGGGAGTCCGTCGGCATAGTTCATGCGCAGGCTCATCTTCCAGCGCTCGCTGCCCGGGAAGTAGTCGGTGAAGAAGAGCGAGAGGTTCAACCGTTGGTCGGTGGGGCGGGGGAGCCATCTGCCATTGATCTTCTCCTCGGTCTTCATGATGGAGCAGGTTATCCACGAGTCGGTGCCAGGGACAAATTCGCCGAAGAGTTTGAGGTCGATGCCTGTGGCATAGCCGCGTGCCATGTTCTTGCCATAGTAGTTGATGCGCACATTATCGACGTTGTAGGGGACTAGGTTGGAGAGGAACTTGTAGTACAGTTCGGCTGTGAACTTGAAGTTGCGGTTGAGCATACGGAACTTGTAGTCACCGGCCAGTACGAAGTGGAGCGAGCGTTGCGACTTGATGTCGCGGTTCAGCGTGACGGTGGTCACCCGGTCCACGGTGGTCGTGTCGCGGAATTCCTTATAGAAGGGTGCCTGGTAGTAGAGTCCCGTGGCGAAGCGGAAGGTGAAGTCTTCGTTGAAGGCCGGTATCATGCCCAGTGATGCTCGGGGACTGACAATCAGCTCGTTGTTCCAATCCCAATAGGCCGCCCGGATGCCGGCATTCAGTGTCCAGAGGCCGAGGGGCGAGGTTATGCGGTAGGTGTCCTGCACGTATGCCGAGAAGCGGCTACTGCTGGTCTCCTGCAAGGGGTGGTTAAGGCTGTATATCAGCTCCAGCTTGTCGTTCTGGTGGGGCAGGGAGTATCCTGCCGAGTCGCGCATCTCCCATTCCCGTGAACGTTCCTCGAAGACCTCCTTCCTCACTTCGGCCCCCCATGTCAGGCGGTGTCCGCTCGTCAGGTTGTGGTTGCCTCTGAGGGTATAGGTCTGTACGTTACCGCTCAGGTAGTTGCGGGCATGCTCCATATAGGTGCCCACACCGAGGCTTTCGTTCTCCGTCTCGGCATCCAGCCAGTATTGCCCCATGATGTCGAAGGTGACCTCCTCCTTGGTCTTGAATGCCGAGGCTTGCAGGGTGATGCTGTTGTGGGTATTGATGTGCCGGGTGACACTGAGTGCGCCGAACCATGTGCGGAAGAGGTCGCGCTCCTGTCCGTCGAAATAGACCTTGAAGGAGTGTACATTGTCCATAGTACCGAACTTTGTCTCGCGGTTCTCGGGGTTGAAGTTGTATCTGTTCTGTGAGAAGTTTCCGATGAATCCGATGTCCCACCGTTTGTTGGGGGCCCAGTTGATGCATGTCTGATAGTCGGTGAACTTGGGGTGGTACTCTCCCTTGGTGTCCATGGTGCCCACGAGGGCCTTGTTCGTCTTGTAGCGGATGCTGTTCATCATGCTGAACCTCTTGGTGGAGAATCCCACGTAGGCCCCTGCACCGAGCAGACTGGCTTGTGCCGTGGCCTCGAACTTCTTGGGCTTCTTATACTGGATATCCAATACGGACGACATCTTGTCGCCATACTTTGCCTCGAATCCGCCGGAGGAGAACTGGATGCTCTCCACCATGTCGGGGTTGATGAAACTGAGCCCCTCCTGCTGGCCCGAACGGACGAGCAAGGGGCGGTATATCTCGATGCCGTTCACATAGACGCTGTTCTCGTCGAAGCTGCCTCCGCGCACGTTGTATTGCGAACTCAGTTCGTTGTGGCTGCTCACACCCGCTTGGGTGGCTATCAGCTCCTCCACGGCATTTCCCGTGGCTGTTGGCATCAGTTTGGCCTGTTCGCTCTGTATGCGTGTGTTTTGTCCTGTCTGTCGGTGCATCTCCTTCACTGTCACCCCTTCGAGGGCATAGTCCGAGGCAGGGAGCATGACGTTCAGTGTCACCTTTCCACGCGGATTGCGCAAGGTGCGTTTGCGTGTCTGATAGCCAATCATCGAGAAGGTCAGTACCACACTGTCCGTGCTTTGTACCGTCACCGAGTATTTGCCCTCCAGGTCGCTCACCGTACCGGCCATTTGTCCCTCCACTTTGATGGTGGCAATTTCCAACGGTTGGTGCTCATCGTCCGTAATGGTACCACTGATGATGGCCGTATGTCCGCCATCATCTGTCGCCTGTGCCCATGCGCCGAGGGTGCATATATATAATAGGTATAGTGCAAGTGTCGCACGAAGTTTCATCATATCTTCTCTTTCTTGATTATATCTCATTCAAACGGAAAAAGTGGCCGAAACGTATGTGCGAGGTTGAAAAAAGTAAAAAAAGGAGGAAATAGTACTGATATGTTTGGGCTTTTCTTTATCTTTGCCGTCAATTAAAAATGTAGAAACATCTGATATGAAAAGAACTAACATCCTCCTTGTGGCCGCTATGGCCGCATTCACACTCTCTTCATGTGGAAGCAAGAGTGCAAAAGCCGCAGAAAAGCAGGCTGATGAAATATCCAAAGTGTATATGACCACCGACATTTCACCCGAAGGACTGGTGAAGGTGTACGAGGCGCTGGGACGTCCGGCAACGGGGCGTGTGGCCGTGAAGATAAGTACTGGCGAACCCGGTCGTAAGAAGGGACAGGCACAGATGTCGGAAGAAGAGATGGCAAAGGCGCTCGAAGCCGTGGGCAAGAAGGCAAGCGACCGCAAGCCCGAAGCGCAACATGCGCCCGACCACAAGCGCAACTATTTGAAACCTGAATTGATAAAGAACCTGGTGCAGAAGGTGAATGGTACTATCGTAGAGTGTAATGCCGCATACGGTGGACGTCGGAATACTACAGAGGCTCATATTGAAGCAGCCCGCGAACATGGCTTCTTCGACATTGCCAACGTGGACATCATGGATTCGGCCGGCGACCTGATTATCCCCGTGAAGGACACTACCCACATCAAGCACAACATCGTGGGAGCCAACCTGCAGAACTATGATTTCATGATTAACCTTGCCCACTTCAAGGGACACGAGATGGGTGGTTTCGGCGGTGTGCTGAAGAACCAGTCCATCGGTGTGGCTTCCGCTTCGGGTAAGGCTTACATCCACTCGGCAGGAGTGACCGACAAGGTGAGCGAAATGTGGGGACACATCGGCAATCAGATAGGATTCCTCGAGTCGATGGCCGCTGCTGCTCAAGCCGTGCATGACTACTTCGGAAACGGTGAGCGCATCCTCTACATCAACGTGATGAACAACATGTCCATCGATTGTGATTGCAATGCCTATCCCGCCGCACCGCTCTTGAAGGACATCGGCATCCTGGCCTCTACCGACCCCGTAGCGCTCGACCAGGCTTGCATTGACCTTGTCACTCAGGTGAAGCCCGAGGAGGGAAATGACAATGGACCCTTGCTGGAGCGCATCAAGAGCCGCCACGGTACTCACACCATCGACCATGCTGAAAAGATTGGTCTCGGCTCGAAGAAATACGAACTGGTCAGCATCGACAAATAAGGCCAGTTTTTCCCCCTACCTGAAAAATATTTTTCCCAGACATGGAAGAAAAAACTCCCGTGTCTGGGAGTTTTATAAAGAAGATAAGATAGAAAAATAAGATATGGAAAAGTTTAGTGAATTGATACGCTTGCGCCGTAGTACGCGCAAGTTTACCGAAGAGGAACTGACGCAGGAGCAGGTGGAACTCCTTCTTCGTGCTGCCTTGATGTCGCCCTCAAGCAAGCGCTCAAACGGATGGCAATTCGTGGTGGTGGACGATAAAGAGATGCTCGAGAAACTCTCGCAATGCAAGGAGGCCGGTGCCGGACTGATAGCCGGTGCACCATTGGCTATCGTGGTGATGGCCGACCCGATGGTGAGCGATGTGTGGATTGAAGATGCTTCCGTAGCCTCTATCATGATTCAGCTTCAGGCCGAAGACTTGGGATTGGGAAGTTGTTGGGTGCAGGTGCGCGAACGCTTCACGGCCGATGGCATTTCGGCCAACGAGGTGGTGCACGAGTTGTTGGACATTCCCCTCCAATTGCAGGTGCTCTCCATCATAGCCGTAGGGCACAAGGGACAGGAACGCAAGCCTTTCGATGAGGCCAATCTGCAATGGGAGAAGGTACATATAAATAAGTATTAAATAAAAGACCCTCCCCCTGCCCCTCCGCAAGGGAGGGGAGTAGCATGTTTTTACAAAACCTATATACTTCTTCCTCTTAGGGAAGATTGGGGTGGATTCCTTTTTGTGTATGAAGATCTCATTAATCGGAGCAGGAAATCTGGCCACCAATTTAGGGCGTGCTTTGGTGAAGGCAGGACACACGGTGTGTCAGGTGTATAGTCGTACGCAAGCCTCGGCCGATGCTTTGGCTTTGAAGTTGGAGAGTAGGGGAGTGAGCGACCTCGCAGAAGTGGTGACCGATGCCCAGCTCTACATCGTGGCGCTGAAGGACTCGGCTTTACCCGAGGTGCTTCCCGTATTGCTCAATGGGCGGAGTCATGCCTTGTGGGTACATACGGCGGGCAGTGTGCCTATGTCTGTTTGGCCTGAACATGGATTGAAACACTACGGAGTGCTCTATCCCATGCAGACATTCAGCAAGGCACGTGAGGTGGATTTCTCGGATATCCCTTTCTTCCTGGAAGCATCGGGGAAAATGGAGATGGACATCTTGAAGAATGTGGCTACCTCCATGAGCCGTCAGGTGCATGAGGCCGACTCCGAGCAGCGCCGTTACTTGCATCTTTCTGCCGTCTTTGCCTGCAACTTTGCCAATGCCATGTACACCGCTTCGGCACGTCTGTTGGAGGAACATGGACTCTCCTTCGAAGCCATGCTTCCGCTGATAGACGAAACCGCCTGCAAGGTGCACACGTTACATCCGGCCGAAGCTCAGACAGGCCCTGCCGTACGCTACGACAGGAATGTGATAGACAAGCATCTGGCTATGCTCGACAATCATCCGCTCTACAAAGAATTGTATGAGTTGACAAGCCGGATTATTCACGAAGAGACCCTTACCCTCCCAGGGAGGTGAGTGAATAGTCTGGTAAACATTTGCTTCCTTCCTCTTGGATAATCTGAAGAGGGGAACCTATATAACATAGAACTTATGATAAATTATGACCTGACCAAGATACGTGCCATCATCTTCGACGTGGATGGAGTGCTCAGTGCTGGGACAATTACCCTTGCGACCAATGGAGACCCTGTACGTACGGCTAACATCAAGGACGGATACGCCCTCCAGTTGGCAGTAAAGAAAGGGCTGATAGTGGCCATCATTACGGGTGGAAAGACCGAAGCTATCCGTGTGCGATACGAAGGACTCGGATTGAAGGATGTATTTCTCGGATGCTCCTTCAAGACCAGAGAGTACAGCCTGTTGATGGAAAAGTATGACCTTCGTCCCGAGGAGGTTATGTACATGGGCGACGACATACCAGACTATGAAGTGATGCGCCTCTGCGGATGTCCCGTATGTCCGGCCGATGCAGCTCCTGAAATCAAGGAAATATCTACCTATATCTCTCACCACAAGGGAGGTTATGGATGCGGACGTGATGTCATTGAACAAGTACTGAAAGCCCAAGGCAAATGGATGGACGGAAATGATGCCTTCGGGTGGTGAAAACCAGACTCTCCCTCTAGCCCTCCCAAGGGAGGGGAGTGGATAGCTTTGATTAGACATTTACCCCTCCCTTCCTTGTGGAGGGGTATGGGGGAGAGTCTTATTTATTTATTATTTATGCTAAAACTGAATTATCAAATAATCCTTGCCAGCAATTCACCGCGCAGAAAAGAATTGTTGAGCGGATTAGGACTGAATTACGAAGTGCGCACCTTGCCGGGGATTGACGAATCGTACCCCGAGACATTGCAGGGCGAGGAGATCCCTGTATATATTTCATCCAAGAAGGCTTCTGCTTATCTGGATGCGTTGAAGGACAATGAATTGCTGATTACGGCCGATACCATTGTGTGGCTTGATGGACGAGTGCTAGGCAAACCGGCGGACGAAAAAGAGGCTTGCCAGATGTTGCGAGACCTTTCGGGAAAGACTCATCAGGTGATTACGGGTGTCACCCTTGCCACCACCACTTTTCAGAAGAGTTTTGCCTCTGTGTCGCAAGTGACCTTTGCTTCACTCACCGAAGAAGAAATCAGCTACTATGTCAACCACTATCATCCCATGGATAAAGCTGGCTCATACGGTGTGCAAGAGTGGATTGGCTTTATCGGGGTGGAGCGCATCGAAGGCTCGTACTTCAACGTCATGGGACTTCCTGTACAACGTCTTTATCGGGAGTTGAAAGAGGCTTTTTAAGGTTCAAGGTTTAAAGTTCAAGTGATGGCTTTTTTGCTATAGTCATAGCTATCAGCCATAGTTAAATCTCAAAGTTCAAAGTTTATTCTTTTGAACTTTGAACCTTAAACTTTGAACGCTTTTTAGATTGTCGCTTCCAACAATCCTTCGCAAGCGTCCTCAAGGATGTCGAGTACGTTTTCGAATCCTGATGCTCCTCCATAGTAGGGGTCGGGCACATGGTCGGCTACACGGTTTTGTAGGTAGTCGGTCATGCGTACAATCTTCTTCTCTTCTTCCAGACCTGGTGCACGTTCACGCAAGTCGTCCACATTGCGCTCGTCCATAGCAACTATCAAGTCGAAGTTATAGAAATCTTCCGTTGTAACGGGGCGCGAGCGATGTGTCAGGTTGTATCCTCTTCGGGCTGCGTGCATCCTCATCCGGCTATCGGGCAATTCCCCTTGATGATAGCTCAGTATGCCGGCCGAGTCAAGTACAAATTCCTCTTCGCGTCCTTCACGAATTACGAGTTGGCGCATAACCTCCTCAGCCGTACACGAGCGACAAATGTTTCCGAGGCAAATAAAGAGTATCTTCTTTTTCTTCATATCTTCTTGTGTATAAATTAAATATCAGGCACAGATTCCGCGGACAATTACGGTCAAATAAACTCCGTGTAATCCGTGTAATCCGTGCCTGTAAAAAGTGTAGCGGAAAGACAGGGATTCGAACCCTGGGAACAGTTGCCCGTTCACCGCATTTCGAGTGCGGCCCGATCGACCACTCCGGCATCTTTCCTTTCCGTTTATTGGTGCAAAAGTACAATAGAATTTTTATTTGAACAAAGATAATGGGAATTTTTTAAGATGAAAAATCTATTACGATGAAATATTTGACTACATTTGCACCATAAAATATATTGTTCAATGAAAAGACTTATTCATCGTTGGTTTTTTGCCCTTCTGTTCTTTAGCTTTATTTCAGGGATAGCTATGGCTGACAATGTTATCAGTGTGAATTTTGAGAGTGGTATCCCCGTCGGTTGGACAGCTACAGGGATTACCGTAAAGAAAGACAATAACAGCATGAGGGCTGCCATGAGTAGCAATGCCATCTTGATTTCTCCCGCGATTGATAATCCTACACAGGTCAGCTACAAGCATCGCGGTAGTGGCAACAACAAAGAGTTGATAGTAGAGAAATCTACCGATGGAGGGAATACATGGACACAGATAGGCTCCACCAAAGTCTCTTCATCATCAAGTTATGGGGCCAGTGGACATTCCATTGGTGAACCTGCTTCTGTTGGTGTATTGATACGATTTACCAGCAAGAGTGCCACTATCTATATTGATGATATTGAGATTTCATACGTCAACCTTTCTGCAGAACCCACTAAACAGGCATCGCTTGAGGCCGTAGAAGTGACCGGAAACTCCGTCAGGTTGAACATTGCTCCAGGTGGTGGCGCAGGCCATTTGGTTGCTTATGCCGAAGGAGAAGATTTCTCTTGGACACCCACAGACGGAATGTCCTATACAGGATGTTTTCCTAAGAAAGTGGGCAATGCTACGTTGGTGTCATCCGATAGCAGGACATCTGTGGAAACAACTGGCTTACAACCTGGGCTGACCTACACTTTTGCTGCTTTTACTTACAATGGTGATGGCGAGACCCGCAATTATTTGACAACGGAAGTCAAGCCGATAACGGTTTCTACCTTGACTGTCCCCACTATTACCTTATATAATAGTGTCGTGGATTTCAAAAAGACAAAAGTCGGAGGTTATAAAGAGAAACAAGCTGCTTTCAGCGCCCAATACTTGAATCCAGAATCAGGGACAATCACCATTCGAAGTGCTTGTGAGGATATTACCATCAGTACCGATGGCTCTTCATTTGCTTCATCTGTCACATTGGAGTATAGCCATGCTACGGTGAAGAATACGGCATTTACCATCCGTTTTGCACCTGCTTCTTACCAATCTTATTCACATGACATAGAAATCGAAGGCGGAGAGGCTTTGGCTTGCGTCACGATACAAGGCACGGGTGCTGACTCCGAGAATTATGATTACTATATTGCTCCTGATGGTGATGACGAGACTGGTGATGGCTCCATTGATCATCCATGGATGAACTTGCAACATGCCGTCAATCAGGTAAAACCAGGTGATGCCATCATCTGTCGTGGTGGTCGTTATCATTTTACTGCACGTGACGGTAGCGGTAAACTTACCGTGCGTATCAAGACTTCTGGTACTGCAGATGCCCCTATCACCATTCGCAACTATGATGGCGAGACTCCCATCTTTGATTTTGAGCAGCAACTGATTGATTGTGGTCGCGACCGTAGTAAAGTTGGTGATCGTGGTATTCATCTTACAGGAGACTACTGGCATCTCTACGGTTTGCACATTACTCATGCGGCAGACAATGGTATCAAATTGGAGGGAAGTTACAACCGTATAGAACGATGTGAGTTCAGCTACAACCTTGACACAGGATTGCAACTCGGATTCGGTCATGATTTTTCAGATAGCGGTTTCGGTTCAAAAAATGACGGCTCCTATTGTGCTTATAATGAAATCATTGATTGTGATAGCCACCACAATTGCGATTTTGATACCAACTATGGTAGCGATGCCGATGGCTTTGCTTGTAAAATGCATAACGGCAAGGGCAACCGCTTTATCCGTTGTCGTGCTTGGCGCAATAGTGATGATGCCTGGGATCTCTACGAGACAGACTTCAGTGTCTATATGATAGAATGTTGGGCTTGGGAGTCTGGCAATGCAGAAGACCACACTTGGGTATATGAGTATTTCGACCAAGGCCCCAATTTCTCTGGCAATGGCAACGGTATCAAACTTGGAGGTAATGGCACGGGAGGCAGTTCAATGGGGGTGCATTATGTATATAACTGTGTAGCCTTTGGATGCGACAAGTCCGGCTCTACCAAAGGATTTGATTGCAACCACCACAAGGACGGACATGTCATCATCGGTGGATTGGCTTTTGATAATGGTTATGACTATATGTTCGAATCAGGCGGTGGAGCCAACTCCCTATTCTATAACAATGTCTGTTTTGGCCGGCAAGAGATACTTGTAGGCACAGAAAGTCACAATGCTTTCTTAGGGACTCCCCAACAGGGAAAGACCTTCTATAATCAGGTGGTGACAGGGTTCAGTCGCACCGATTACGAGAGCCTTAGTGAAGCGGATGCCCTTGCCCCTCGTGGTACCGATGGTTCACTTCCTACCCGTTTTGCCCGTCTTAAGAGCGGTAGTAAATTAGTGGATGCAGGTATCGACAAGACGCTTCCTTTTACCGATGAATATCCCTTCATTCAGCAATCCATCTATGGCAATGGGCGCGACCTTGGCCCCTATGAATTGCAAGAAGGAAGCATCAATACCGGTGCCCAATCCATCATCACTCACCATCAGCAAACCTCCTTTGCGCTTCTTCCTGGCAGACATGATGGAGAAGTGGTAGTACGTATCAGTAGTGAACTTCCTGATGTCGCGACCTTGCACATTTGCCACATCAACGGGCAGATTGTTCTGACACAGAAGACCGTTCCTCTTGAGCCAGGTGTGGAGTACTGTTTCCCTATCAATACCTCCCAATTGTCCAAAGGAATCTATCTGATTCAAGCAAAGATAAACGGTCAGACAATCACTCGTAAGATGATACTCTGACCCTACTCTAAAGCATCCTTAATTTGCCAATGACAAAATGATAGTTTATCTCTCCACAAACTTCTGATAAAACCGTTT
>JAFXDL010000016.1 GCA_017516265.1 Bacteroidaceae bacterium | reverse complement strand
GGGAAAAACCCAAATGATGAAAGAGCGTGTGGATGCCGTATCGTTCCTTTCAAGCATGGTGGACAATATGAGGCAGGAACTGAAGGCTGGTGTAAGTCTGAATTTCACCTCTCCCTATCCCAGCTTGAACATCAACACCGATGTCAACCGGCTGATACAGGTAATGATGAACCTGATACAGAATGCCATGAAGCACACTGAACAAGGGTGCATCACTGTGGCATTGGAGAAAGACCCCGGCAATACGATGGCTATGATTTCGGTGACGGACACCGGATGTGGCATTCCTGAGAATCTGCGCAAGGTGTTATTCGACCGCTTTGACAAGCGCGAGGAATTTATCCAAGGAGCAGGCATGGGATTGACGGTATGTCAGACGATTGTTGAGTTTTTGGGTGGACGCATCTGGTTGGACGAGAGTTATCAGAGTGGAGCACGCTTTGTCTTTACTCATCCGTTGTAAACGACGCTTCCTCATCCCCTGTCGCATATTCCTCCGTTATCTGTTTGATAACCTGATGGGCGATGTCAGCCTCTATACCACGTGCAGAAGCAAAGCGCATCAGCTTGGCATACAGTTCATAGGAAGAGTCAGCCTTTATACTTCTCAGTTTGTTGGCCAATAATGCCTGCGCCTCTTGTAGCGAGTCATCATCACTGATATCTTCCAATGCCTCTTGGATGAGTGGGGCTGGAAGTCGTTTTTGGGACAGATACATGGCAATCTTCTGTCGTCCCCAATGGTTGAAATGAAATTTGTCATGGACAAATGCCCGGCAGAAGCGCCCTTCATCCAAATATTTTTCGTCCATCAGTTGTTGTATAATGCGTTGTTGGGGTTCTTCGTCTTTGATTCCCCATTGATAGAGTTTTTCGCGCACTTCCGAGGGGCAATGTTCGCTTCGCGAGCAATAAGTGGCAGCTTTATTGAAAGCCTCTTTCTCTGTCAGTTCCTTCTTCATACGTTTGTTGCTTAAGAAAAAGAAAGTACCGATATACAGCTGATGAGCATGTGCGTGTGTCATGATTCCTTTTTCAGTCAGATGGATGCTGACACATTCCAGTCTCACGCCCTGTATATCGGTACTTTCAATGTATGTGTGTGTGTTATTTCTTCACTTTTCTGAGCACCATGGCCGAACGTGCGGGGATGTAGAGTTTCAGCCACTCTTTACGCACTTTCTTGTACATGGGGTCGTAGTTGGTGAAATGGCGGATGCTGTCGTCCGTCAATCCAAAACCTCCGAAAGCAGGCGAGTCGGTGTTCAACACCACGTCATATGCTCCCGTAGGAACCAGCAAGCCATAATCGGTGAACGAGCGGTTAGGACTGAAGTTGAACACAAACAACAGGTCGTTGCGTCGGTAGGCCAACACCTGGTCACCATCGTTGTGCCAAATTTCCACCACCTCACTCTTTTGGATATTACGCTCTGAACCGAGTAGTGCAATCATAGCTTTATCAAAGTCTCCCAAATAGTGGTAGCACAGCTCTTTATCATCAACCAAATTCCATTGACGACGGGCATACTTGTGTGACCATCCGTTACCTTCGCGCGGGAAGTCAATCCATTCGGGATGTCCGAACTCGTTACCCATGAAATTCAGGTAACCGCCATTGATGGTACTGGCTGTCAGCAGGCGTATCATCTTGTGGAGTGCTATACCTCGGGTGGCCATGTAGTTTTCATCACCCTTCTTGAAGTGCCAATACATGTCGGCATCAACCAGTCGGAATATGATTGTCTTGTCGCCCACCAATGCCTGGTCGTGACTTTCGGCATAGGAGATGGTTTTCTCATCCTCACGTCGGTTCGTCACCTCCCAGAAGAGACTGCTGGGTTTCCAGTCCTCATCCTTCTTCTCCTTGATTGTCTTGATCCAATAGTCGGGGATATTCATTGCCATGCGGTAGTCAAATCCATAACCTCCGGCAATGAAGGGAGCCGCCAGGCCAGGCATACCCGATACCTCTTCGGCAATGGTGATAGCACGCGGATTCACTTCGTGGATGAGCAGGTTGGCCAGTGTCAGATAGCAGATGGCATTGTCGTCCTGTCCGCCATTGTAATAGTCGGCATAGTTGCAGAAGGCCTCGCCCAATCCGTGGCTGTAATAGAGCATGGAGGTTACACCATCGAAGCGGAAACCATCGAACTTGAATTCCTCCATCCAATACTTGCAATTGGAGAGCAGGAAGTGAAGCACTTCGTTCTTACCATAGTCAAAGCAGAGTGAATCCCATGCCGGATGTTCGTGCCGGTCGCCCGGATAGAAATATTGGTTGGGGTCTCCTGCAAAGTTGCCCAGTCCCTCCACCTCATTCTTCACCGCATGAGAGTGCACGATGTCCATGATGACGGCAATACCCATGCCATGGGCTTCGTCAATGAGTTGCTTCAGTTCGTCAGGTGTACCGAATCGGGATGAAGCAGCAAAGAAACTGCTCACATGATATCCGAAGCTTCCATAGTAGGGATGCTCCTGGATAGCCATTATCTGAATACAGTTGTATCCATCGGCAGCGATGCGTGGCAGGATCTGTTCGCGGAATTCAGTGTAGCTTCCCACCTTCTCCTCCTGAGCAGCCATACCGATGTGGCATTCATAGATGAGCAACGGACTGACCTTCGGACGGAATGTCTTATGCTTGAATTTGTAGGGAGTCTCAGGTGCCCACACCTGTGCACTGAAGATTTTGTTTACGGGATCTTGTATCACCCGGCGTGCACAGGAGGGGATGCGCTCTCCCTCGCCTCCTTCCCAGCGAACTTTCAGTTTGTAGAGGTCGCCATGTTTGATGGCATCAGCGGGAAGTTTCAATTCCCAATTCACCACGTTTTTCCGGCGCAACTTGTACTTCGGATGTTCTTTCCAGTCATTGAAGTCTCCAATCAGGTAGATTTCCGTAGCATTGGGTGCCCATTCTCTGAAAACCCATCCATCCTTTGTGCTATGCAATCCAAAATAGAGGTGTCGGTTTGCCATGTTCGACAACAACACTTTTCCATTATTGGTCAGTTCCTTCAACTTGTCCTTTACGAACTGATGCCGACCATTGATGGCTTCCTCGTAAGGTGCCAGCCAAGGGTCATTCTTGATGAGTGTCAACTGAGTATCCATGATTCTTGTGTGGGGTGACGCTTTATGAATTTATATTTATGCCAAAACTTTCACAATGATTTTCTTTACACCTGTATCGGTGATGCCAGGGGCATGTCCATCCTGTGGGAAGAAGATGGCAAACATACCGGGTTTCACAGTAAAGTAGCTTTCGGCCAATCCTTCAAAGAAGGTGATATCCTTCTCTGCGTTGTATTCTGCAGCAGGCAGGTCGTTGCCAGGTGTGTATCCCATCACCTCATTGCCTGAGAGGGGAATCTGAATATCGATGAATTTGTTGTGTGTTTCCAATTTGGCAGCTTCCTTAGCCTTTGGTGAGGTTTGTGCAATGTTCACCACCAGGTCATCGCCCTGCAATTTCACTTTACCTACTTCCAGAGCATTCAAGTCTGTCTTTTTCAGGTATTCGATGGCTTGTGCGAACAAGGGATTCAATGAAGCATACTTCTCCAGATTGTCAAGAGTGTCAAGTATCATGTTATTTTACGTGTTAAGTTAATAAATAATGTATTATAAAATTTCCACAAATGTAGAAATAAAAAAGGGAAAAACAACTATTTTTCCCTTTTATTTTAAATTTCTGCAATGATTTTAAGCAATTGTTCGTGTATTTGCCCGTTTGTAGCCAGTACTTCATGCCCCGAATAGAAGGTATCTCCTCCACTGAAGTCGGTGACTTTACCTCCCGCTTGTGTCAAGATTATGGAACCTGCTGCTACATCCCAAGGACCCAGCAGACCTTCGAAGCGTGCTTCAAATCGTCCGGCAGCAATATAGCACAGCTCCACTGCGGCCGACCCCAACAGGCGCAACCCTCCTACCCGTCCGTACAGGCGCTCTATCAGTCGGGTGATGATGGGGCGGAAGCGTTCGGCATCGTAGGGAAATCCCAGTTCGATGAATGATTGGTCGAGGTTGTTGATACTGGTTACGTGAATCTCTTTCCCGTTCAGATAGGCAGGACTTCCCTTCCATGCCCAGAAGCATTCGTCGCGACACACCTCGTACACCACGCCCAGCAGTATCTCTTCGCGGTTACGCAGGGCTATGCTCACACAGAAGGGGGCATTGTTGTGTATGAAGTTCGTTGTCCCGTCCAGCGGGTCCACCACCCAGCAGTATTCCTCGGTAGTGAGACTTCCGCTCCCCTCTTCGGCAATGAATCCTGCTTCGGGTAACAATTCGCGCAAGCGGGCCACAATCTGCCGTTCCGACTCTTTATCGACATACGACACATAGTCGTGTGCATTCTTCTCCTGCACCTTTTCGCGTTGGAAGTGCCGGCTTTCTTCGCGCAGGAAAGCTCCAGTCTCTATTGCCAGTTCCCTAACTTGGGTGGTCAATTGTTCTAAATCCATCATGGCTGTGTCATTTCTTTATTTCGTTTACCAGACGTCCGTTTTTGTAGGTTCCCCGGCGAATCTCTTTTCCTTCGGCATCCGTCTCAATGAAGTCGCCGTGTTTCTCTCCGTCCTTGAATCCGCCTTTGTATCTGATGCCGTCAGCATCTTCCTGCAATCCGTCGCCATCCTTCTTTCCGTTCTTGAATCCGCCTTTATATTTGATTCCGTTCTTTTGGCGCAGGATGCCCTGTCCGTTTTCCTTATTATCTTTCCATTCGCCCACGTATTCGTCACCGTTGGCCCAGGTATATTTTCCGTGTCCGTTTCGTTCGTCATTTTTCCACGTGCCTTCATACACGGCTCCGTTGCTCCAAATGTATGTGCCTTCGCCATGAGCTTCACCGTTCAGCATCTGTCCAGTGTAGGTATCTCCGTTTTCGTTGGTGGCAGTTCCTCTTCCTGTACGTTCGCCTTGGCGGTAGTCCCCCTCGTAGCGTTCACCGTCTTGGGATGTGTAGATGCCTTTCCCATGCATCATGTCGTTTTGCCAAGTACCGGTGTAGGTGTCTCCGTTGGCATATCTGTAAGTGCCCTGTCCGTGCATCATGCCGTTTTTCCATTGCCCTTTGTAGTGTTCGCCATTGTCCCAGGTGTATTCGCCTTCACCTTCGCGTTTGTCGTTCACCCATCCGCCAATGTATTTGGCTCCGCTAGCCCAGGTGTATGTGCCTTGTCCCTCTCGTTTGTCGGCTATCCATTCGCCCACGTACAGGTCACCGTTGAAGTAGTACATGGTTCCTTTCCCCTGTTGGTAGTCGGTGTACCATTCACCTTCGTAGCGGTTGTTGTTAGCCATGAACAGGGTACCATTCCCATGTTGTTGGTCCTCTTTCCATTGCCCTTCGTAGCGTTCGCCGTCGGGGAAGGTATATACGCCATATCCTTCGCGTTTTCCCTTCACGTATTCACCTTCGTAGATGTCACCGTTTTTGCACTGTGTCTTTCCCTTTCCGTGTGGTTTGTATCCCAGCACCGGGTTTCCTTTCAGTTCGCCCGTATAGACGTCTCCGTTTTTGAATGTATAGCTTCCCACCATTTTGCTCTGCGCCTGTGTGGGCGATGCGAAAGCGAATGCCGCTATCGCCAGTATGTATATCAATTTCTTCATATTTCTCTGATTTCTCCTTATTCTTTATCGGAGGTGTAGTCCCACCCCTGCATCCGTTTTTCTCTGACAAAGGTACAATATCTTTGCCGTACATTCTCCTTCCATTAAGTTTTCTTTTGTTTTTAGGAGGAAATGTCGGTTTGGTTCTACATTTTTTTACCCGCCACCACCTCCAGCAGTTCATCGGGGCGGAAATATCTGATTGCCATTTCGCGAAGTTCCCCTGCCGTTACATTACGGATTTTTTCGGCATGTGTCTGGAAAAAGTCTTTCTCCAATCCTGCCGTTTCTATGAATATCCAAGCCTCGGATAGCGAGAAGGGGCCTTCGTAGCTACGACACATTTCGCCCATCATGTAGTTCTTCACCATGCTGAGTTCCTGTTCGGGCATCAGTTCGTCTTGCAGACGGTGCATTTCGTGTTTCACTTCGCTGATGCATGCTTCCACATATTCGTTGGCGGTCTCGGTGCCAATGACCAGATACCCGTTGAAGGGGTACGAGGCAATGGTAGCATTGATGCCGTAGGTATATCCTTTCTCCTCGCGTATGTTGCTCATCAGGCGACTTCCAAAGTATCCGCCGAGCACAGTAGTCAGCACTTTCAGTGGGGCATAGTCGGGGTGCACCCTGTCCACCAGTGGGCATCCCAGCCGTAAGCTGCTCTGCACGGCCGACGGATGTTCGACAAACAGGCGCCTGCCTTCGTAGGGAGGCAATGGCAGGGGTTTCAGGGGGTCACACACAGCCCCACTCCCCCATGGGGACGAGCCGAACACATCCTCCACCTGCCTCAAGGTCGTTTCGGGGATGTCTCCCGAGAGGTATATCGAGCAATTTCCCGAGTGGTAATACTGGCGGTAAAAGTCCTTCAGATGCTCCGTTGTCAGTCGGTCATAGTCCTCCAGTACAGCATGGCGTCCACATGGATGCTGCTCACCGAAGAGTGCCCGGCTGAATTCCTTGCGTGCCATGACATCCACCTTTGTACTGTTCACCAGGAATTGTTGGCGATTGGTCTCCACCGTCACCTTCATTTCCGCTTCGGGGAAGGTGGGGTTCTTCATGATGTCGCCCACCACCGACAGGGTGTCGGCAAAATGCCGGGTCAGCGAGTAGAGAGTCAGGAAGTTACAGTTCATCGATGTGCTCAGCTCCACCCAAGCGCCATAGAAGTCGAGCCGTTCAGATATCTCGGCCGATGTCATCCCCAGGGTACCCTCGCGCAACATCCGATTGGTAAAGAGAGCCTGCAAGGGGCGTTTCTGATGCCAGGTGCCCGCTCCAATGAGTATGTCCATGCGTACCACCTTTTCATTTCCGGCACGCAGAATGTTCAGGGGCACACCGTTGGGCATGATTATCTGTTCAGGGGTCTGTATCGTGAAGTCCGTCAGAGGGTTGACAACAGGTTGTTTCGTTCGGTCAAGCATATATGCGAGGAAGGGGTTATCTTTAGGGTTATGGTATATTCTATAACATTCACTTTGTCGGGAGTTTGGGCTTTAGCCTGGATATTTCTCCCCCCTTTTCTTTCATTGTCTCTTGAAAAAGTGGTGCAAATATACGGAATTTTGTCAAAAAACAGCAGTATATGGCATCATTATTTCACCTGCCTCAGTTTTTTTATATACCTTTGCCTCCCTGTTTTTGACTGATTGCATAATCATTTGCCCACACACATGGAAGAGTTGACACATTGTACCCTTTGCCTGGGGAGCAACACTGAGGCCGAGGAGAATCTGGAGAAGGCCCGCACACTACTCACCGCCCTGTTGCCCGACATCCGTTGGGAAGAGGCACGGTGGACTGAGCCAGTGAATTTCCCCAACCCTGCCATGTTTCTGAACCAGTTGGCCATTTTTCATACAGTGATGACACGTGACGACCTGCGCCTGTGCTTCAAGGATATCGAACGCCAGTGTGGACGTTTGCCCGATGACAAGGCACAGGGCATCGTACGCATGGACATCGACCTGCTGACCTATGGCGATGAGAGGTTGAAAGAGCTACCTTTCCTGGTAACTGATGCCACAGATTCTCTCTGATTCAAAAGTTTTAAGGTTGTGGTTGTTAGTGAGTTGGTGAGTTGGTGAGTTGGTAAGTTAGTGAGTTGGTGAGTTAGTAAGTTAGCCAGACCATTGTCTACACTCCTAAGCGAAGCGTCACTCCTACACTCCTAAAAAACTCACTCCTAAAAGACTCACTCCTAAAAACGAACTTCATTTCATCTCCAACACATTGGCAGACAATCCGTCAGCAGCTTGCAGGATGCCTATCAGCGGTGTCTTTTCACGCGCAGCATTGAGCGACCCCATCAGTTCGTAGCTCTGGAAGGGAAGGTCCCAGGCCGACATGTGCCAGCGGATAGCCAGTATCTCTTCCTTGGTCAGTTCAAGGCCCGATTGCAACAGTACGATGACAGACTTCTCGCCATGTCCCACAGGGAAATCGGAGTAATCCACATCATACCCCTCATAGTCCTCCCAAATGCCACGCTCGTTCTTGCGTCGCTTCATGGCACGCTTGTATATTTCGGCCTTGCACGTGTCGTGCAGCAGGGTTGTCAGTATCACACTCTCCACGGGCAATTGCGGCTCCAGTTCGGGCCGTACCAGCAACACCTGCTTGCGCACCATCAGTGCTATGCGGCACACCCCCAGCGAGTGCTCCAGCAATCCACCCTCATAGGACAGGTGGAAACGTGTCGAGGCAGGTGCCTTGAAGAACCCCAATTCCTCCAATACGCTGATTACTTCGTCCACCCCCTTGCGTCCAGTGGAGTGCAGCAGTTCGATAAACTTCTCCTTGTTTGCAGCTATCACTTCGTTGTTTGTTGTCATGATTCTCAGTCTATTATGTTTTCAATTCCTTTTCCTACATCTCCTGTATGGGTCATTTTTAGGGGAGATTAAAATCCCCACGCGGCAGAGAGGCCGATGGCCAATCCCTGATTGTCAACCCCACGTGCCGGCTCCGACCACCACCGATAGTCGGCCATCAGGCTCAGCGTGACCCCTTGACGGGTGAGGTATCCCACAGAGATTCCCCCTTCGTATCCCCATCCGCTTCTGTCACCTAGCGTCAGTAGCTCTGTGTCAGAGAGTGTCGCCTCCGTACGCGGATACCATCCATAGCCTCCATGCAGATGCACCCCCATCAGGAAGCGTGCAGGCATGGCCAGTTTCAGGTGAGGCCCCACCACTATGCTGGCATGGTCGAGCGGAGTCGCACACGTCACCCATCGTCCGTCATTGGTGCGTGTCTCCATCTGCGAACTGGTGATGCCCATGCGTCCACCAATGCCTATGTTTGAGGTAAAGAAGTGACTGGCCTCCATGCCCGTGCTGTATCCCAATCGCGAGCGCACCCGTGGTCCGTTGATGGCGTGTGGCATCGTATAGCTCATATAGACTCCCCCTTTTGTGGCAGGGTGTTCGGCAATCCCTTCGGACATTCCTCCTCCCTGTCCACCCTTGTGGTAGTAGAGGTCGGCCAGTGCATAGCCCAGCTCCACCGACAGGATGCCTATGCCCGCTCCAGTCATCACATCGCTCAGCCAGTGATGGTCGCCCATGCGACGAAGCATAGCCGTCGAGGTAGCCACTCCATAGGCACCCACCGAACACCAGGGGCTCAGGTGGCCATATTCCTTGGCAAAGAGCGAGGCCGTCAGGAAAGCCGCCGACGAGTGTCCGCTAGGAAACGAGCGGTCGTCACTCCCATCCGGTCGGGTACGTCCCACCAGTCGTTTCGTACTCTCCACCGTCAGCCCCATGATGGCCGTAGATGCCGCACTGCGCACAATCAGTTCGCCCCACCTCTCCGTACGGCTTTCCACACCCAGGGCCTTCATGCCCACCAGTGCCATGGCTGGTACAAAGCGCAACACCTCGTCCGCCTTGTAGTCAAACGAGGGCTTGAAATCCATGCCCAGTGCCCGTCCGCCGTGGTCGAAGTCAAGCAACGAGCCCACCACCACCAGACTACCTCCGATGGCAGGCATCAAGTAAGCCGGTGCCTCCCTTTCGCTCGTCAGAGAGTCCCTCTCCACATTCCCGCCAGCCACCTTCAGAAGGGGGCACAACAGGCCAATAATCCATATAGTCAGTTTTCTCTTCATTCATCATTCTTCATTCTTCATTCTTCACTCTTCACTCTTCACTTTAAACCTCATCTCCTCCCTGTCAAACGTAAAGTCCTTCCCAGCAAAGAACTCACCCAGCAGGCCATCATTGGCCAAGTTGCGTGGCGAACCGATGATGAGGGGGATATCCATTGAAGGGACAATCGCTTGAGTAGCCGATTCCCCACTCGTAGCTCGTAGCCCATCACTCGTAGCTCCCCTGACCCTCCGCATCAGCCAGAGGGTGTCTGCCGTCTGTAGAGCCAGCTCTACGTCGTGTGTCGATAGGAAGATGGTCTTCCCCGTATCGTGTGCCAATCGGCGCAGAAGCAGCATCGTCTCCACCTTGCTCGGATAGTCCAGAAAAGCCGTTGGTTCGTCCAGGAAGATGATGGGCGTCTGCTGAGCCAGTGCTTTGGCAATCATAGCCTTCTGCCGTTCCCCATCGCTCAGCGTGTCCACCTGTCGCGAGGCCATCTCCTGCATACCCACCAGGCTTATAGCCTCGTCCACGATGTCCTGGTCCTCCTTCGACATGCGTCCCCAGAATCCCGTGTAGGGCGATCGTCCCATGCCCACCAGTTCCCTCACCGTCATGTGGTGCAGCTCTGGTCTTTCCGTCAGCACCACCCCGATGAGCCTTGCCCGTTCATTGTCCGAGTACCCCCTCAGAGCCTTTCCGCCGATGAAGATGTCCCCCTCCAGTGGAGGCAGAAAGGCCGACAGAGTTTTCAGCAGCGTACTCTTCCCTGCCCCATTGGCACCCAGCAGACAGGTCAGTTCCCCTCCGCACAGATGAGCCTGTATGCCCTGTGCGATGCATTTCCGTCCCTTCCCCTTTTCATCGT
>JAFXDL010000178.1 GCA_017516265.1 Bacteroidaceae bacterium | reverse complement strand
CGCTCTGTAGCATGAAGGCTATGGAGGAGCGTCTCCCCGCGAATCGTTTTTTGCGTGTGCATCGTTCCTACATTGTGCAGAAGGGTAAAATTCGTGTTATCGACCGTGGGCGCATAGTCTTTGGTCAAGTGTATATACCCGTGTCGGATAGTTACAAGCAGGAGTGGCAGGCTTTCCTCAATGAACATTCTTTATAAAAAAGAGCTCTATTCTTTATAAAAAATACCTATTGTTGGCGATTGTAGCTTCAGACCGAATGCTGTATCTTTGCACCTTGAATAGAAATAGTGATGAATGATATGGATAATACAATCAATAAATATTCGTTGAACGACCGTATGGGGAGACTTGTTCGCGAAGACTACCGCTTGTTATTGGTCATGACGCGTTTTGGTCTCCCGCTGGGCTTTGGCGAGAAGACGGTGCAGGAGGTATGTCGCCAACATGGAGTGGATGCCGTCACTTTCTTAGCAGTGGCTAACTTCATGCAGGAAGAGGACGAACTTGTACATACCGATGTGGAAAGTCTGTCTATCCCTACCCTGATGGATTACCTGAAGCGGGCACACAATTATTACCTCGATTTCTCATTGCCTGCTATCCGTCGGAAACTGATTGAAGCTATAGACCTTCCGGAAAACCAGCAGATATCTTTCCTTATTCTCAAATTTTTTGATGAATACGTAGCCGAAGTGCGTGAGCACATGGAGTTTGAGAACCGTCATGAGTTTCACTATGTGAACCATTTGATGCAAGGTGATGTGGAGGCTGCTGAACGTATCACTCATGAAGCTTGTCCTATGAAAGCACTGATGCGCAAGAGCAATGAAGGTGTACCCGTCAGTGTCTATCACGCAGGTGAACATAGTAATATCTTACTCTTTACTCGCCAACATGCCCTACAACACAAACAGATAGACAGTAAATTGTCAGAATTGAAAAACATTATCATCAAATATTACCCTGCTTCGCAGGACAACCACCTGCTGAACGCCGTGCTGTTCGACATCTTCATTTGTGAAGAAGACCTCGCTTTACATTGTCGCATTGAGGATTGCCTCTTTGTGCCTGCCGTGCGTCTGTTGGAGAAAAAATGCGGATTATGAAAAAGCGGATAGAAACATTGCGAATCGTCGTTGCTGAAACTTCGGTCATTGTACGTAGTGGTGTGGTGAGCGTGCTCAAGCGTTTGCCTGGCATACAAGTACGTCCTGTGGAGGTAGCATCACCTGATGCGTTGGAAAGTTGTCTTCATATGAATACTCCTGATATCCTACTTGTCAATCCTACTTTTGGTGGATGGTTCAATGTGGAAGAATTTCGTTCTGATGCCGTTCATGCAATGGTAAAGTGCATAGCCTTGAATTGTAATATCACTGATACCTCATTGTTACAACTCTACGATGAAAGCATTACATTGTACGAAGACCCGGATTCTTTGCAGGAGAAGATTTTGCGTGTAGCGTCATTGGGCATTGATGAGGATAAAACTACTCTTGATTCGTCTGTTTCAGAAACGGAACCACTGAGCCTGCGTGAACGTGAGATTGTTATTTGTGTAGTAAAGGGAATGACCAATAAAGAGATTGCTGACCGTCTCTTCCTTTCCATTCATACCGTCAATACTCATCGGCGAAACATTGCTCGAAAACTCGAAATTCACTCTGCAGCTGGACTTACTATTTACGCTATCGTCAATAAATTGGTGGAGCTGAACGAGGTGAAATTGTGATTTTCGTAAAAAAACGTATCATCAGCGTTAATCAGTTTCTAAAATTTCGCTATTTTCCAGAAAATAGTATTACCTTTGTGCGCTCTTTTCATGTGAGGAGTGTCCAGATTCCTTACGTAAGGGGTGGTTTTCAAACGAAAACTATCCCCTTCAAAATGTTACGGGGCAAGAGAGACAGTAGAAAACAAACTTGCAAACCGCTCCCGGACATACAGTGTATGGCGGGGCAAAAAAGAGAAATGTATGCGTGCATTCTGGAAAATCAAACCGCAAATTGAACCGCTGGAAAAGTGGGAGTCAAACTGCTGGATACAGGTAACAAGCCCTTCAGAGGAAGATGCCGATTACTTGATAAATGAACTGCAGATGCCTGACTATTTCCTGTCGGATATAGCTGATGTGGACGAGCGTTCACGTGTTGAAACTGAGGATGGATGGACAATGATCATCCTTCGTGTCCCTTATATGAATCCAACGAAAGGGGTTGCTCGTTCGCCATATACCACCGTGCCGTTAGGTATCATCCTCAAGAAAGACATTTGCATTACCGTCTGTTATTTCATCACAAAAATGATGAACGATTTTCTTGGCCACTATCAGCGTAAAGGGAAGGGATTTACAGATTCTGTAGATATGACTTTTCGTCTTTTCCTTTCCTCTTCTGTATGGTATCTGAAATTTCTTAAGAAGATTAATTATGAAATTGAAGAAGCCAAGCGTGACCTTGACAAAAGTATCGATAATGAAGATCTTATAAACCTCAGTTCGTTGCAAAATTCATTGACTTATTTCATGAACTCCATCCGTGGTAATGAAACATTGCTTGCACAGGTGAAGTTCAAACTTCCTGTCGATGAATTGGATGCTGAACTGATTGAGGATGTCAATATTGAGATGAAGCAGGCGCGCGAAAGTGCCTATGTGTATAGCAACATTCTTGAGAGTGCCGTCAATACTTATGCGAGCGTTATCAACAACAATATGAACACCGTGATGCGACTCATGACTTCTGTAAGCATCGTCCTCATGTTTCCTACTCTCATAGCCAGCCTTTATGGTATGAATCTCAAGAATGGTTTGGAGGATAATCCTTTGGGATTTTATGAGGTGTTGGCATTCTCTGTCCTTATTAGTGGAGCTATCATTTGGATATTTCGTCGTCGCCGGTGGCTCTGATACCTATATGTCGCTATGATTGAAGATTGAAATACCTAAAATGTGGGATTGCGTACATGACAATAACGCCGTACCTTTGCATCGTGAAAATCAAAGAAGAATTCAGATACATATAAGGGAAAAGTTAGTTAGTCATAAAATATAGATTGTTACGTAAACCACAAAGTTTTTAGTTGAAAACTCAACACCGCCCAACGAAGTGATTCGCAGGGCGGTGTTGTTTTTTTGAGGAAGATATATTAAAACGGCATAGGGCCATCTGCAGGGTTTGCTCCGAAAGGCATGTCATCGGCTACTGGAGGCGGTGGAGAGGGAATAGCAGAGGTGGCACTACTAGAATTCATGCGTGAGCCTAATTCGTGTTCTTCGCCAGGCATGGGGACAAGGGATTCATCGTCTGGATTTTGGAAACGGGCATATTCGCCACGGAAACGTAGGAGTACGTCACCTACGGCACCATTACGATGCTTGGCTATGATGATTTCGGCCATACCTCGAAGGTCGCGTCCTTTGTCGTCCTGTAGGATTTTGTAGTATTCGGGTCGATGGATGAAACATACCATGTCGGCATCCTGTTCGATGGCTCCTGATTCGCGGAGGTCGGAGAGTTGTGGACGTTTGCCTTCATTTCCATCTCGTTGCTCCACACCACGATTGAGCTGCGAAAGTGCAATGATGGGGATATTCAATTCCTTGGCCAGTCCTTTGAGTGAACGCGAAATGGTAGAAACTTCTTCCTGTCGGCTACCGAAACTCATACCGCTGGCATTCATCAACTGAAGGTAGTCGATGATGATAATCTTCACACCATGTTCGCGCACCAGACGGCGTGCTTTTGTGCGGAGTTCGAAGACACTGAGTGAGGGAGTATCATCGACATAGAGAGGGGCTCCGATGAGATCTTTGAGTTTGTAGTCAAGTTGTCCCCATTCGTAAGGGGCAAGTTGTCCGCTCTTAATCTTCTCACCTGGGATTTCGCAGACATTTACAATGAGACGGTTGACCAACTGTACGTTGCTCATTTCAAGCGAAAACATGGCTACTGGTACACGGTTGGTGACTGCTATATTCTTGGCCATAGAGAGGACGAATGCTGTCTTTCCCATGGCAGGACGGGCAGCGATGATGATGAGGTCGGAGTTCTGCCATCCGCTAGTCATTTTGTCGAGCCCATGAAATCCGCTTTCAAGACCGCTGAGGCCATCGGTTCGTGCGGCGGCTTTGCGCAGGAGTTCATAGGCATCTTCGATGACAGGGTCAATCTGCGTGTAGTCCTTTTTCATGTTTTGTTGCGAGATTTCGAAGAGTTTTCCTTCGGCCTCTTGCATAAGGTCATCGACGTCTTGTGTCTCATCAAAGGCTTTGCCCTGTATGTTGCTTGTGTAAGTGATGAGTTCGCGTGCCAAGTGTTTTTGTGCGATGATGCGAGCATGATATTCGATGTGTGCACTGGATGCGACTTTACCGCTCAGCTGGGTGATGTAGAAAGGTCCGCCAACCTCTTCAAGGTCGCCAGTAGAGCGCAATTGCTCGGTGACGGTGAGGATATCGACAGGCTTCTGTTGGAGAGCCAGTGTGGTGATAGCCTTGTAGAGGAGTTGGTGTCGGTGTTCGTAAAAGGATTCGGGCTTGAGAATATCGCTCACCAAGGAGTAGGCATCACTCTCAATCATGAGAGCTCCCAATACGGCTTCTTCCAATTCGGTAGCTTGAGGTTGCAACCTGCCATATTCGCTGGTAGCAGGGGTGCTTGTATTTGTTTTGCGCGTGTTGCGCGAGGTTCTTTGGGTGGTTGCCATTTTTTTTAGTTTTTAGGGTTTATGGTAGCTAGTATTTTATAGTGGCTATAGTATTTTATAGTTACTATAGTACTATAGTATATTATATAGTACTATAGTATATTATATAGCAATTTGTTGTTTTGTTCTTTGTTTTCAGTTCTCTATTTCTCCGAGTTTGAACCAGCGCATGGTTTTGGTGTCCAGTTCATCGGTGAGCAAGGGCAGTCGTTTGGATTTTTCGGTGAGTTCGTCCACTGAGAGTGTACCGCTACATAGGGCGGTTTCGATGGCGCTTTTTTCGGCTTCCAGTGCTGCAATTTCTACTTCCAGTTGCTCGTATTCACGACGTTCTTTGAAGGTCATGCGTTTGCGTTCGGTTGGAGGAGTCTTTTGTTTGGCAGGTGTTTCCTTTTCCTTTGGTCGGGTGTTTTCGCGCTCCAGTTGTTTGCGTTCTTCTTTCCACTCGCGGTAGCGTGTATAGTTTCCGGGGAAGTCGCGTATATCGCCTTGTCCTTGGAAGACGAGCAGGTGATCTACAACCTTGTCCATGAAATAACGGTCGTGGCTGACGACGATGACGCATCCTTTGAAATGGCTCAGGTACTCTTCGAGGATTTGGAGGGTGACAATGTCGAGGTCATTCGTCGGTTCATCGAGGACGAGGAAGTTGGGATTGCGCATCAGCACCGTGCAGAGGTATAGCCTCCGACGCTCTCCTCCACTCAGTTTGTAAACATAGCTGTACTGAGTTTCCGGGGTAAAAAGGAAGTGTTGCAAGAATTGTGAAGCGGTGAGTCGTTGACCGTTTCCGAGTTCTACAACCTCGGCAATATCACGCACCACATCGATGACCTTCATCTGTTCGTCAAATTGTAGCCCTTCTTGTGAGTAATATCCGAAACGTACTGTCTCTCCGACATCTATAGTGCCACTATCGGGAGGGACAATGCCCATCAGCATTTTGATGAAGGTGCTCTTTCCCGTACCATTGTTTCCCACGATACCCATCTTCTCATAGCGGGCAAAGGTGTAGCTGAAGTCATCAAGGATTTTCAAGTCTCCCCAACTTTTGTACAGATGGTCGGCTTCAAATATTTTCGAACCGATGTATGAGGCTTTCATCTGCAGATTCACATTTCGGTTATCGATACGTTGCTTGGCCACCTTTTCCAATTCGTAGAAGGCTTCTTCGCGATAGCGTGCCTTGTGTCCTCGGGCTTGTGGTTGGCGACGCATCCAGTCGAGTTCGGTGCGGTAGAGGTTGTTGGCACGGGCAATTTCGAGGTTTGTTGCATCTATTCGCTCTTGGCGTTTTTCAAGGTAGTAGCTGTAGTTTCCCTTGTAGCTATACACTTGCCGGTTGTCTATTTCGATGATTTCCGAGCAGACACGGTCGAGGAAATAACGGTCATGCGTCACCATCAGCAAAGTGAGGTTTCCGCGACGCAGATACTCTTCGAGCCATTCGGTCATTTCGAGGTCGAGGTGGTTGGTTGGCTCGTCCAAGATAAGGAAATCGGGCTCGGTGATAAGTGCGTTGGCCAATGCTACGCGCTTGAGTTGTCCGCCTGAGAGTTGTCCGACGGGTTGTTCAAAGTCGCGTATCTTCAGTTGCGAGAGGATTTGCTTCACCTTGCGTTCGTAATCCCATGCTTTTTCGTGCTCCATACGTACGAGGAGTTCTTCAAGGCCAGGATTGCCAGCGGTTTCCATGCATCGCTCGTATTCCTTGATTAGTTGTGTGACGGGGCTTGCTTGCCAGAAGCAGGCCTCCAACACGGTGAGTTCGGCTGGATAGACGGGCGATTGTTCAAGATAGCCCACACGTACATCGCGACGGTAGGTGATTTTTCCTTCATCGTATCCCTCTTTTCCCGAGAGTATATTCAATAAGGTAGTCTTGCCACTTCCGTTTTTGGCGATAAGGCCGATGCGTTGTCCCTCGGCAAGTCCGAAGGATATGTCGCGGAAGAGTATAAGGTCGCCAAAGGACTTTGTCAGGTTTTCTACCTGTAGGATGGGGTTTGCCATTATTCCTTAATCGTGTGTTTTATCTGTTTTTTTATCTCATCAGTTCTTCATACACCTCCCGCAAGTCGCATTTCCCTTCTCGGGTAATATATGCGGCCAGTTTTTCGGTAGGATTCACCACTCCTCCGTTCAGATAGAGGGCTGGAAATTCATTGTGTCCGTCAATGACACTCACCCACTCTATCCCATCCATTTCATCGGTGAGGAAGCATCCGAGCACCAGTGCCAGACGTTCGATGTTGGCAGGGTTCAGTTTGATTTTTCCTTCGTCGATGAGACGTTGCATATTGGCAATGCCTGTAGTAGTATCTACGGCCGAGAAGTCCTTCTTCAGTGCCTGTTTCACCTCCCGTTGTGTGTGTTCATAGGCATTGTTGATGATGGCCACTTCGGCTAGCCGTACGGGGATTACTTCGTGACATTGAGGCTTTGCCGGATTCATCAGGTAGAGCGAAGCCAGTACCTGTTTGGCTTCGTCGGCTGATGCTCCTTTGGCGCAAGTAAAGGTGGCATAGATGGCCATCTGCTTGTATCCCGTCACCCAAAAGTGCGAAGTGTACCATTCGTTGCCTTCCTGAAAAGTTTCGCGGCTATAGACAAACTCGTGGCGCCCGATGGTGACAATCTCAGCATCAGAGTATTGTGCCAATTCATCGCGCAAAGCATTGCGGGCAAAGTCGGGCGACTTGTCCATTGCGGCTGATATGCGGAAGTTTCCCGTCCATGAGGCGGGATTGTAGAAGAGGAAGCTTCCGGCTTCGTCCTCAAACTCGTGCCAAGCATCGGGGTATTCAAACGAAAACCACGAATTGGAAGATATGTATTTCTTCATATATTTAAAGGTATTAAGCTGTTTGTTTTTTTCTCCCCTACAGGGAAAAATGTTTTTTCCTGCCTGCTAAAAAAATCTGCCTACCTTATCCCAAGGCTAAGGCTACCTTAACCCAAGGCTAAGCTGACCTTAACCCAAGGCTGAACATTCCTTATCCTTGTGCGGAGGTTATCGGAAGATTTAGCAGCCGCGAAAATACAACACTTTTTTCACATGGAAAAAGATTTTGCCGACTTTCCCGAAAATATGTTGCAGAACATATAATGAAATGCATCGTATATGAAAAATAATTTGTTACTTTGCCACGTTTTTGAGTAATACGTTTATTAACACTAATAAAAAACTATGATTAACAGATTCGTTTTGAACGAAGTTTCATACTTCGGCCCTGGTGCACGCGAGGTGTTGCCTCAAGAAATCAAAAGATTGGGATTGAACAAGGCTTTTGTTGCCACAGATAAAGACCTGCTGAAGTTCGGTGTAGCCGACAAGGTGTTGAAGGTGCTCGAAGGAGCCGGTATCCCTTATGTGGTGTTCAGTGACATCAAACCCAATCCTACGGTAAGTAATGTGAATGCAGGTGTGAAAGCATTTGCCGAGTCAGGTGCCGACTTTATCCTTGCCATTGGTGGTGGTTCGTCTATCGATACGTCAAAGGCTATCGGTATCATTACCAATAACCCTGAGTTTGCCGATGTGGTTTCACTCGAAGGTGTGGCTCCCACTAAGAAGAAATCAGTGCCCATCATTGCTCTGCCTACTACCGCAGGTACAGCAGCTGAGGTGACCATCAACTATGTGATTACTGACGAGGTGAACGAGAAGAAGATGGTGTGCGTTGACCCCAATGACATCCCTGCTATCGCCATTGTTGATGCCGAATTGATGTACACATTGCCTAAGAGCCTGACTGCTTCTACCGGTCTTGATGCTTTGACTCATGCTATTGAAGGTCTTATCACCAAGGGTGCTTGGGAAATGAGTGACATGTTCGAAATCAAAGCCATCGAAATGATTGCCCGTTACCTGGAAACAGCCGTAAACGAGCCTAACAATGCCGAAGCACGCAATGGTATGGCCGTAGCCCAGTACATTGCCGGTATGGCATTCTCTAACGTAGGACTTGGTGTTGTTCATGGTATGGCCCATCCGTTGGGTGCTATTTTCGACGTTCCTCATGGTGTTGCCAACGCGCTGTTGTTGCCTACTATCATGGAGTTCAATGCACCTGCAGCTCTTGACAAGTATGTGGATATAGCCAAGGCCATGAATGTATATAAGGATGGCATGAACAAGGAAGAAGCCGCTGCTGCTGCTTGCGATGCTGTGCGTCAGCTCTCTATCCGTGTGGGTATTCCTCAGCACTTGAGCGAAATCGGCATCAAGGAAGAAGACCTGCCGAAGTTGGCCAAGTCTGCTTTTGCCGATGTATGCACACCGGGCAATCCGCGTGAGGTGACAGAGGAAATCATCCTCGACCTCTACAAGAAGGTATTGTAAATTTTTTATATTTGTTGATATACCCTCTCGTTTTTAGACAAGATTTGTACTTAGCCATGAATCTCTGTGCAATTGGTCAAATATTCAATTGTAAGAGTATTTAGTGGTTTGGAAGGCGCACCTTTGTGAAAAGGCGCGTCTTTTTTTTAGGGGTGATTGCGTTAATTCACGTTAACTGTTCGTTTATTCAGATGATATTTCATACTTTTGTACGTTATTAAACAAAAAGGACAGTTTTTTTATAAAATGAAAGATAATATGGCCGCATCAGATAGCATTGTCATTATTCCTACCTATAATGAGAAGGAGAACATCGAGAACATCATCCGCGCCGTCTTTGGCTTGGAGAAAGTTTTCCACATATTGGTCATTGAGGATGGCTCGCCCGATGGTACGGCTGCCATTGTCAAGGAGTTACAGAAAGAGTTTCCCCAACGTCTGTTCATGATTGAACGTACGGGAAAACTGGGGCTTGGCACTGCTTACATCACAGGTTTCAAGTGGGCCATCGAGCATAAGTATGACTATGTGTTCGAGATGGATGCAGACTTCTCGCACAATCCGAATGACCTTCCGCGCCTCTATTCAGCTTGTGCTGACGAGGGATATGACTTGGCTATCGGCTCGCGCTACGTCAGTGGTGTGAATGTGGTCAACTGGCCTATGGGACGGGTACTCATGAGTTACTATGCCTCGAAGTACGTGCGCTTCATTACCGGAGTGAATATCCACGACACTACGGCCGGATTCAAATGCTACCGCCGAAGAGTGTTGGAGACTATCAACCTCGATGAAATCCGTTTCAAAGGATATGCTTTCCAGATAGAGATGAAATACACCACCTACAAGTGTGGATTCAAGATTAAGGAAGTGCCCGTCATCTTTATCAATCGCGAATTGGGAACCTCCAAAATGAGTGGAGGCATCTTCAGCGAAGCCATGTTCGGAGTGATGCGCCTTCGTTGGGACGGATGGTTCAAGAAATATCCAAAACCCATTGATTGACAAAGTATAACCATTGATTGACGGAATATAACCGTTGAATGACAGTGCAACCCATATTGATTGAAAGAAGATAAAGGATGAGAACTATCATACGAAACGCCACCCTTGTCAATGAGGGCAAGATGACCCGGATGAATCTGGTCATTGAAGATGAGCGAATAGCAGCTTGGTTGTATCCAGACGAGGAATTTTTCTTCTATGATTCGTTTGACCATGAGATTGATGCTACGGGCATGTATCTTCTGCCAGGTGTGATTGATGACCATGTACATTTTCGCGACCCCGGACTTACTCACAAAGCTGATATGGTGACCGAAAGTCGGGCTGCTGCTGCTGGTGGTGTAACCTCCTATATGGATATGCCTAACACCCAGCCACAGACTACGGACTTGGAAACCTTGGAGGCCAAGTTTGCTGATGCTGCACAGAAGAGCCGTGTGAACTACAGTTTCTTCTTCGGTGTCACCAATGGCAATGCCTCTCTCCTGCCCTGTTTGGACAAGAGACGTGTGTGTGGTGTCAAACTCTTTATGGGTTCAAGCACAGGCAACATGTTGGTTGACAAGATGGAATCCTTGAAGCAGGTGTTTACCCATTCACCTATGCTCATCATGGCTCATTGTGAAGACCAACAGATTATCTTGTCCAATACGGAAAGTGTGAAAGCCAGTCAGGGAGATGATCCTGATGTCACTTTCCATCCTCAAATCCGTAGTGCAGAAGCTTGTTACCAATCTACCGCTCAAGCCGTATCGTTGGCCAAGGAGATGGTGCACGTCTGCATATAGCTCATGTGAGTACAGCTCGTGAGTTGGAGCTTTTCTCTCCTGCTCCATTGACGGAGGAGAAACGTATTACGGCAGAAGCCTGTGTGGCTCATCTTCATTTTTCAGACAAGGATTATCTCCGTTTGGGGACACGCATCAAGTGTAACCCTGCCATCAAGAGTGAGACTGACCGTGAAGCACTTCGTAAAGCTTTGTCTGATGGAAGGATAGATGTCATCGGTACTGACCATGCACCTCACTTGATGCAGGAAAAACAGGGAGGAAGCCTGAAAGCCGTATCGGGGATGCCTATGTTGCAATTCTCACTCGTTACCATGTTGGAGATGGTGGATGTGGGAGTCTTGGATTTGCCTCTGTTGGTCGAGAAGATGTGTCATGCACCTGCACGGCTTTTCCAGATAAAGGAGCGTGGTTATTTGCGTCCCGGTTATAAGGCAGACTTGGTGCTTGTTCGTCCTGATACACCATGGACGGTGACTGGTGACAATATACTCAGCAAGTGTGGATGGAGTCCTATGGAGGGACATACCTATCGTTGGAAAGTAGAGCAGACCTTCGTCAATGGCCAGTCGGTATATGCTGATGGTGTGGTAAACGAACAGGTTCGTGGCCAACGTTTGGAGTTTGACCGGTAAGACACTGCTCTCTCCTCTCTTTTTTGAGTCTGTTTGGGATGATATGAATAAGAAGCTTTTCACCTATTCTGTCCATGAAGTGGCAGAATACATCAATTGGAGCTATTTCTTTCATGCTTGGGGTTTTCCGTTGCGTTTTGCTTCTATAGCCGATGTTCATGGGTGCGATTCATGTCGTGCTCTTTGGTTGGCAGCTTTTCCCGAAGGTGAACGTGCACAAGCATCCGAAGCCATGCAGTTGTATAAGGAGGCAGGTCGGATGTTGGCTTTTCTTGATGGCAAGTATGGTACAAAGGCCATATGCCGTTTGTGCGAAGCCTATGCCGTTGAGGATGACATTTATTTGGATGGAGTGCGATTCCCTTTGCTCAGACAACAGACAAGTACTGCCGAAGGTAGTGATAGTTACTTGTGCTTGAGCGACTTTGTACGTCCACATTCATTGGGAGGGAAAGATTGTGTCGGAGTATTTGCCGCAACGGTAGATACGCAGATGGAGACACTTTTCTCCGATGACCCTTACAAGCGCTTGCTTATGCAGACATTGGCTGAACGCTTGGCAGAAGCTACGGCAGAAGTCATGCATCAGTATGTGCGTCGTCAGATGTGGGGATATGCTCCTACTGAGAATCTGACTATAGCCCAGTTGCATCGCGAGGAGTTTCAAGGTATCCGTCCCGCTGTAGGTTATCCCTCTTTACCCGATTTGTCTGTCAATTTCCTGATTGATGAATTGTTGCAGATGACGGATATCGGAATCACCCTCACTGAACATGGTGCCATGCAACCTCATGCTTCGGTCAGCGGATTGATGTTGGCTCATCCTTCAGCGCGATACTTTGCTGTTGGGAAAATCTCTGATGAACAACTCACCGACTATGCCAGACGTCGTGGATTTCCCGTTGCAGAGATGGAGAAGTTTCTCTGCCATCTGCTTTAATCTTTTTGTTAACAAAATGCTGTAAAATATATGATACACAGAATATTCATCCTCCTGTTGTTGCTCATGTGGTTGCCCGATGTGTACCTCTATCAACAGGTAGTGAAACCACGCTTCTCCCGTCACCGATGGCTCTGTTGGTTGCATTGGTTACCTTCGGTGCTGCTTACCTTGTCACTTGTCTGCATGATGTTTGGCGACAATTTCACCTCTCTGCGTGTGACACTCACTGGAGTCTATATGATAGTCTTTCTCACAATAGTCGTACCCAAATGCCTGTTTGTACTCATCTCCTTACTGGGACGTTCGTTGACGTTGGCTGGTCGTCTGCCTGCTTTGGGAGTGTTGGCCAAGGTTCCCATCAATACAGTGTTCGACATCATTGGAGGTATCATAGCTTGTGTAGGTGCTTATGTCATACTCTACGGATGTGTGTATGGTTGGCGTCGCTTCGAGGTGAAAGAGGTTGTTTTTGCTCATCCCGATGTACCCGAAGCCTTCGATGGTTACCGTATTGTGCAGATTTCTGATTTCCACCTTGGTACCATAGCACGTTATCCCGAGGTGGTACGTCGTGCGGTAGAGACAATCAATGCCCAACATCCCGATTTGGTAGCGTTTACCGGCGATTTGGTAAACAATGAAGCCACAGAGTTGGATGGTTTGGAGGAAATCTTGGCAGGGTTGCAAGCTCGTGACGGAGTATTCTCCGTATTGGGAAATCACGATTATGGTCCTTATCGCCACTGGCCTAGCAAACGGGCACAAGCAGAAAACTTGGAAGACTTGAAACATCGTCAGTCAGCGATGGGATGGCACTTGTTGTTGAATGCCAATGAGATTATCCGTCGCGGTAACGACAGTATAGCCGTAGTTGGTGTAGAAAACGATGGAAAACCACCCTTCCCTGCTTTGGGAGACCTTCCACGAGCTACGCAAGGTACCGATGGGATGTTCAAACTCTTGCTCAGTCACGACCCTAGTCATTGGCGACGTAAGGTGATACCCGAGACAGACATCCAACTTATGTTGGCCGGTCATACCCATGCTATGCAGTTCCGTTTGGGAGACTTCTCTCCTTCATCATGGATTTATCCCGAATGGGGAGGACTCTATACCACCGAAGAAGGACAAGGACTCTACGTCAGTGCCGGACTGGGTTCAGTGATGATACCCTATCGTTTTGGTGCCTGGCCCGAAATATCGGTCATCACTTTACGTCGAAAATAGGACAATCAGATGATATTGCACGAAAATAAGGACAGCGAGAGAAAATAAAAACAGCTCTTCCTTTTGTTTTTCAAGCATCAAGTATTATCTTTGCACCGTTATAATGAAAAAGTCAGAAGGGACACCAGTCCCATTCAACAGAAAAATCCAATAATCCATTCAGCGTATGAGATTCTTGTATTGCCTTTACCAGTTGTTCATTGCAGCACCAATCCTGTTGGTCGCTACCCTACTTACCGCCCTGTTCACCAGCGTCGGTTGTTTGCTCGGAAACGGACATTTTTGGGGATATTATCCAGCCAAGATATGGGGCATGGTATTCCTGCGCGTCTTGTTGCTACCCGTCAAGGTAAGCGGTCGCGAGAATATAGACAAGAAAACCTCCTACGTCTTCGTAGCCAACCACCAAGGAGCATTTGACATCTTCCTGGTATTGGGATTCTTGGGACGCAATTTCAAGTGGATGTTGAAGCAGTCGCTCCGTCATGCACCTCTCATCGGACGAGCTTGCTACGATGCCGGATACATCTTTGTGGACAAGTCTGGTCCCAAGAAGATAAAAGCCACCATTGACCGTGCACGCACCATCCTGCAAGGCGGTACTTCGTTAGTAGTTTTCCCCGAAGGAAGCCGCACCTATACAGGCAAGATGGGACCATTCAAGAAAGGAGCTTTCCAGTTGGCAGACCAGTTGCAGATGCCCGTAGTACCCGTCACCATCACCGGTTCTTTCGAAGTATATCCGCGTACCCATAAAGGCTTTGTACGCCATCATGGACTAACCCTCACCATACACAAGCCCATCTTCCCTCAAGGTGAAGGACCCGAAAACATCAAAGCTACCTTGGACGAAGCATACCGTGTCATCGAGGAAGACTTGGGATGAAGCGAGTTTAAGGTTTAAAGTTCAAGGTTTAAGGTTCAAAGTTTAAAGTTCAAAAGGGCAATTCTTGTAGTTGCCCTTTTTTGTGATGTTGTACCTTGTTTAACATAAGTTCGGTATAAGAAGCAGAAGTAACTACAACTCCTCCCCTAAGTTAGGGGAGGTGGCCTTTAGGCCGGAGGAGTGTGTGTAATGTGTGTGTAAAGAATGCAAGTCTTTTATGACAGACTCCCTCCCCCTTACGGGTACTCCCTCTAACTTAGAGGGAGAGTGTTAGTTACTACTGAACCTCATGAACTTACGCAGAAGTAACTACAACTCCTCCCCTTTTTTATTCAACACGAATTGTACGAATTGCACGAATCTTTTGTACGTCGTAGTGGTGTGACTTGTGTGTGTTGACCAAAATGTTTGGGGTAAAGAAAAAAAAGAAAACCCCCGCCACTTTCTCTTATGTTCTTGCCGTATAAGCGTTGAACTTTTGGAGTGTGTGGAGGGGGATGAGCAGAAACAAATTTATTTATTTAACAACTTAACAATTTAACAACTTAACATTTTGCATATTTTCCGTTGCCGATGTTTTTCACAAGTCCCTGCCTTTGCCATTGGTGAACCATTCCTCTGGTTTGTCCGTCGGCACTTTTGTTTCCTTTGGCTGCAGCAGCTTCTTTGAGGGTGAATTCTTGCGGAAGTTTTTCAAACACCGAATCGTTCTTGCCTCTCTTCGTTCGTCCGCTGGGCAGATAATCTTCGCTATGGTATGAACGTTCGATACGGTCGCGGAAGTAGTAGAGCATTGTTTCCGTAAGGTATTCTGAGAGCACATCGTACAAATCCATCATCTTCTTGTTCTGCACCTTTTTCATGTACATAGCCGTAGATTCAGGGTTGGCTTTCAAGTACTCTTCTGCCGTTTGTGCACCGTTAGCCCAATCGGGTTTCTGCTTGGCCTTATCGATGTTTTCATCGAGATAGGCAGCATACATGCAAGCTGTGAGAGCACACACCATACGCATGGCTATGACAGGTATTCTCATACGGGTACGAGCTGCTACACGGTCGTCGTTTTTCACACATTCCATACGGAATTTCTCTATTTGCTCCATTGCATGCTCTTCCAGCTTTGGCAACAGTACAACACCTTGCATCAGAGAGAGCAAACGTCCTAACTTCTCCAGCGGTTCACTCTCTTTCTCGCCAAACACACGACCTACAACAAGAGGTTCAAACGTGTTGTCGGGCATTTTTCCAATGGCTATGCGCGAAAGTTCACCATCCGTTGTATTGGGATAAGCTCTGAGCAGTGCATCAGGTGTACCGCATATGGTAAGATTCCATCGGACATTTTCGATGAACACGCGCGAAGCTGCATCACTCTTGTATCCCTGTGAATACGAACTTGCATCGAAAGCGCAGCGTCTGAGAGGTGATGTCTTTGCAAAAGCCTGCTTCCCGCTATTGGTTATGATGTCTGCCTCTGGAGTATAAGTAAAACACATCTCCCCATTTGCAGCATTGAGCATGTCCAGCACTTGCGCCATCGAGTGTTGTTCGGGTATTGCTCTTTCGGGAAGCAAGTCAAACACCGGCACATTCTTTGAGTTGCGTTTCCGCTCTTTCTCCATGCGGTTTTTGTTGTTGGTTTCAAGGTTAGCCCTGCTTTCGGCAAAGAACTCTTTCATCAAGGCTTTCAAGATGGATTCCATTTTCCGTTTGCCGCTACCAGCTTCGCCTACGATGAAGGATTGCAGGTTCAGTGTGTTTATGTCATCGAATATCCGCAACTTTATGTGTGTGAGCAAAGTCGCTATGGCAGGAGCTAAAGCTATCAACGTCTGTATGTGCAAGTTTCGGGGTAACCATTTCAATGCGGCATCTATGCCCAAGCCT
>JAFXDL010000177.1 GCA_017516265.1 Bacteroidaceae bacterium | reverse complement strand
ATGGCCCGAAGGGTGGCCTTTAGGCCGGAGGAGTGTGTAAGAATGAAGTTTTTATAGACACACGCCCTCCCCCTGCGGGGAGAGGGTGTGTCAAAATGAAACCATTTGTTTTTTTAGGCACGGATTACGCGGATTACACGGATAAATTATAACCGTTCGGGTATAAAAATGAAATATAAATCCGTGTTAATCCGCGGAGTTCCCTTGAGCAAAGCGAAAAATCCGTGCCTAAATTTATTTTTGACACACCCTCATTTGTAGTTACTCCGTCCCTTATGTCGAACTCACGCTTAATCCCCATACTGAAATCTAAAAAAAACATGCAGCCAGCTGCACTTGCCAACGTAGCTAGCTGCACCAGCCAATGCAGCTAGCTGGATCGACCAACGCAGCTAGCTGCATTTCTTTCCTATAAAAAAGGCCAAGTATCTTGAGATAGTTTTATTATCTAAAGATACTTGGCCATGAATGTATAGTGACCAATATCACACCTGTCCTTTATTCACAGACATTTCCTGCAACTTTATTGCTTGTCCAACCATCATTGGCATAGTTGGCACCCCATTCACCAAAGTCGGGGTAAGCCTTTACGATTGATACAGTTTCCTTCGGCCAAGCCCAAGGTGCATCCACACAAATCATCTGAGGAGCTTCACCTTGACCAGGAGCAGTAATATCAACGGTTGTCGTACCATCTTCCTTTACTATCTGCAAGCTGAAACCACCAAAGTTGTTTGAAATACTATAATCTTCACCAACCTGCACTTCCACAGATGAAGCTTCGCCTGTAGCACCAAGTCCTGTATTTATCATAGTACCTACACTACCACCAAGCAGTTCGTGAATTTCACCCAAGCTCTGAGAACCGAACATGATGTTTGCCTCAAGTGTACCACCAGCTGCCAACGGAGTCACTGTAGCAGTAGTTTCACCAGAAGCATATGCCACCTTGAACACGATGTCATTGAAGTCAAAGTCACCTACTCCACCCAAGTCTTCACATGCAAAAATCCATTCTTTGGCGGTAGGAACATTCGGATTCATTTGAGGTATCTCCTTCTCTTCCTCAAATTCACCATTCACCAAGAACAAAATATCGTTCATGTCATTATCGCCATAAGGATTGTCTTCAAATCCTAAGATAAGATTCTCACCATATTTATAGGTAACAGCCATGGTTTGATCTTTTCTGCCATATCTTGCATTCTCCGCCGGACGTGAATAGAATATTGTATTACACAAATTCGTTCCAACATTCTTCTTTTCGTAAATGAAGAAGACAATTTTCATTCCTGCAGGAAACTCATAAGAAGCATTACCATTTTCATCAAAATAGGTCAATTTATAAGTTGAGCCCCACATATTATTATCCAAATGATAATTAATTCTATTCTCCCAACCTGCACTAGTATCAGTATAAATTCCCAATGGGGTCTTAGTCTCCTCATCATACTTTGTTGTCACAAGAGCTGCATGAGACAAACCAAGATCCTGATCACTATTGTTCACTACATATAGATAATCAGACTCGTCTACCGTAATACTAGTCCGCGGACGAGCATCTTCCAACAAAACATAACGTTTGGCAGTTGGAATCTCAGACTCATCACTATAATAAAAATATCCAAAACTATTATAATTGGCAGTTGCTCCATATATATACGTCAATTCAACAGGACCAGCCTCCTTCATTGTATATTCAACACCACCAGCGACTTCCAACTTATCAAAATACTTCTCTTTGTTGTTTGTGTTTTCAGCAAAGACGCCATATTTTCCAATAAGGTCTATATAATCACCAAATTGCCAAGGTTCTGTAGTTTTCTTCTCTACACCATTTAACAAATAGAGTTCTTGAGTCAAAGACACTGTTTGACCAGCACTACCATCCCAATATGAATATGTTCCATATTCCAACAGTTCACCCACTGTTACCGGACAAGCTTCTGCACGTGTCACACTCTCACCTACAGTGATAACACCATCAACAATTTTATAATATCCGTTAACAAGAGCACCACGAGAATTGGTAGCAGTGACGAATACATACTGAAGAGGTGACGGAACATCAAATGAGACCACTTTATTGCCTTGTACACTACCTTTAGCCAACAAACTGCTAGCGGAATTGATAGGATTAGCAGTATAAACCTTCACTTCACATTCATCATCAGATATACCATACAAGTTTATATCGGCAACCACTTTCTTTGCCATATTCCAAGTATGGTCAGGATCTACTTCACCAAACTGTTCTTCCCATTTGGCCTTGTACTGTTCAATTACATAATTGGGGTCGTAAAGATCCGTCGGACTCTCCACACAACCTGCCGATAACACACCGACAAGCCCTGCGCCCATCATGGTTTTGAAAAAGACTTTTTTCATAGCTTTATTTTAATTAGTGTTAATATCAATTACTTATAAACGACCTACTACCACATACTTACGGCAATAGGAATGTGCAAAAATTCATTTTTTATCTATTTTATACAAGAAAAAGTATATTTTTTAGCAAGAAAATATAAAAATAGAGGTGTATCAAAAATAAATTCAGGCACGGATTACACGGATAACACGGACAAATTATAACCAATCAGCTATAAAATTGAATAAAAAAGTCCGTGTAATCCGCGTAATCCGTGCCTGAGCAAACCTTATCTAGAGAGATAAATTACATCACACTACCCTCCTCCGGGTTGTTGTACCAATCAGTAGCTTGACTCTGGTCTTGTGACCAATTTACAAAGTTAGGATAAGCATCCTTGATGTTGGTACGTTCAGTACACCACTTGAATGTAGTGGGCACGCAAATCTTCTGAGGAGCATCGCCTTGAGGAGCCTCAAGCACTACTGCATCGTTCACCTTCACCTCAATGTCGGCCACATTGTCGCTTGATACAGGGATACGGAAGATTGCAGCAGGAGCACTTGCACCATTAGGAGCACCCGTATTTACCATCACGTTAGAGGCAACACCCATAGCTTCGTGAATCTCTACACCACCTATATATATAGGTAAGGTACCGCCGGCTGCTTTCACAGAAATGACAGCCTCCTGAACATTTGCAGAACCATTCCAAACCCAAGTAATATATGCATCAAAAACGATATCATTGAAATCAAAGTCGCCAATGTTTCCAAGGTCTTCGCAAATGATACGCTTCGTATTGATATATTCGGCAGGGATAATCTTCACAATCCAATCATTATAGATTCCGTCAGCCTTAACTGTTGTATTAGGCTCATTACAGCTATAATCAAAGCCGACATAATATTGACCATTCACCTCCATAATGACATAATCACTATAAAGATTTCCAGCATCTTTCGGATTCATATAAGCAAAACTTACCGTACCGCTTCTCTGCATCAGCATTGTACTTCCATCCGAAGCATTGAAGTTGTTGACATGCTCATATACCAGTTCTCCGTTTTCATTATAGTAAGCAGCCTGCAACTGGTCAAGCAATACATTCTGCAACTCATTAGTATAGCCGTTCATATCGGGTTCTGTCACGTATGAGTTGCTTCCCTGATACACATGCTGCACCCAGAAATCACTCCAATTAACCTGCTTTGAGGCTGACTTGTCTATCGGATTATTGAATACGGCCAAAACCGCTGCAACTTCTGCATCATTCACAGAATCGGGCACAGAGATATAGTTTGCCCACATATTAGCTTCCGTATTCGCGCCACGCGTCATCGCCTTAGCCTCAGAGGCATCATCAGAGAATCCCCAGTTATGTTCGGGGTCTATTGAACCGAATTGAATTTTCCATTGAGCTTCATACTGCTGTTTCTTCTTTGCAGCATAAGAGGGATCGTAAAGGTCTTCAATCTCATTGACACATGAAGACATTGCTGAACCGGCCAAAGCGGCCACCACCATTGTTTTGAAAAAGACTTTTTTCATTGTTTAATTTGTTGTTTTATAAATAAGATTTTATCAATTGGCTTTACTAATTCACGCCATACTTCTCACCAAACTTTCTTTTTGCGCGGCAAAGATAACAAATCTCTTTCAAAGAGACAGCAAAAAAAGAGAATAAAAAACGCCAGCAAGGCATTATTTAATATTTATTAATATTATTCTTCCACAAACCTCAGTGTCTCCACCTTCCCCAAGCGTTCACGCAGGCGGGGCATCAGTGAACGACGGATACGCAAGCGCATCAGGCAATCCATATCGTATGACTGGGAAATAATCTGAGGTTCCTCTTCCTTCACAATGCGCATCACATCATTCATAAAGGGGTATTCAAAGGCGACCTCCACATCATCGTCCACCGTCTTTTCGATTATCTCTGCGGCGGCTATGGCCTCGGCTGCTGCAGCCTTGTATGCCTGAATCAATCCACTGGTACCCAGTTTAATGCCACCAAAATAACGGACCACCACAATGAGGATATCCGTCAGTTCGTTGGAATTGATTTGCCCCAATATCGGCTTGCCGGCTGTACCCGAAGGTTCCCCATTGTCATTGGCACGGAAATCCTTGCGTTCATGCCCCAACATATAGGCATAACATACGTGTCGGGCATCATAATATTGCTTCTGGTAACGCTCCAGATGCTCCTTTATTTCGTCCAACGTGCGCACAGGCAATGCCATAGCAATAAACTTGCTACGTTTCTCGGTATAAATCCCTTCAGCAAGGGCTGTGATGGTCTTGTAGGTATCCAATGAAAGAATTGTGAATTATGAGTTATATAGGATACAAATCTTTTATCCGCTGCAAAAATAGTGATTATCCGACAAACGGCAAAATGGAGAGACAAAAAAAAGAGTGCGTCAATATGGAAGCATTTGATTTATGTCAGTTCAAGGTTAAAGTTCAAGGTTTAAAGTTCAAGGTTTAAAGTTTAAGGTGAGTTAGTGAGTTAGTGAGTTAGTGAGTTAGCTAAGCTATTGTCTGAACTCCTGAACTTCTTGAACTCCTGAACTTCTTGAACTTTAAACCTTGAACCTTGAACCAATTTTATCCTATCACTTGACGAGCACCTTCTTGCCACCTACGATGTAGATGCCGCGAGGAAGCTCACGCATGATATGCTGCACGGGTATCCGGCTACGCACCCGGATGCCCTGGAGGGTATAGACATCTACCAGGGACTCCGCCACGACAGCGTCAATGTCTGTAGTGGATTTCAGTGTGTTCAGCCCGATGGTAACCTCGTTGGAGACACCTTCCACATCGTGCAAAGCGACGTAGCAGATGCCGTTTTCAGTCACCACACAACTGGCCTCGCCTACGGCTTCACCTTCGGCCTCCAGCAACTTCATGCCTGTGGGAGAGAACACCTTCAACGAGGCATTCTGGTTCACGCGGAAGACAAGACTGTCTCCCTGTAGGGCATTCACCTGATACCAATGGATGGAGTTGGCAGCCGGTGTCGCGTCCGTATAGGCGGTTCCCGATTGCAACACACTGCGTGTCACCACCTGCTGTCCGGAGGTTGCATCGATGTAGGCACAGCTCTCCTCGGCATAGTCGCCACGACTGTTGTAGAATCTGACATGCAAATCGTTCTTGGCATACACGTAAGGCACATCATCCTCAACCTCGAAATGGAAATCAGCCGAACGGAGCGGATAGCTTCCCACCTCCAGCATATCTATCAGGTGGTAGGGCTTCACGGGTCTGGCCTCCACGGTGCGCAGATTGGCCACATCGTCGTTCACCCAATAGTCATAGCGGACATAGGTGTCGTGCTGCTTGATGAAGTTGTACGAGCAGGTACGGACCACCACCCCATGCTCGTCCACCAACAGACACATGAGCTGGTGCAAGCCTTCGTTCAATGTCTGTATATCGACATCGAAACTGAAGCCTTTGTCCTGAAACACTCCGCCCTCCAGCAGAGTCTTTCCACCATCGAGGGTGTAGAAGCAGGTCATGTCCTTCAACTCGGCCGTAGTCTTTGCCCGCCAAAAGAAAGCCTGCTTGGTGGAAGTGACTTCGCCCGTAGGGGTCTTCACCAGCACCAGCATGGAGTGCAACCTGTCGGCTGAAAGGGGATTCACATCGAGGCTCCAATCCATCAGTCCGCCATCGGTGGAGACTTCCTGCTGATGCCACAGGGTGTCGTTGATGTAGCAGAAGCAGGTGTACGACTCATGACCAACGGGATTCTTCATGAAGAAGGCCGTGTGGACAGGTGAATAGAGTGTGTCGGACACGGTCACCTGATAATGCAGGAAATGAAGTCCGTCGGCGAGGGCGGACACATCTATCTGCATGTCCCAAGCCGGGCTGGCCGACGTGCCTTGCTGGCCGGACGCTATCTGTCCGTCGAACCAGTAGCGGTAGTCGTAGCCCGTTTGTCCCCTTGCCACACAGTGCAGACAAAGGAACAGGATTAGCAATATATGTTTTCGCATAGTTCAAAACATCTTTTTTACATTGGTACACTCATTCTACGCCACTCACCTCAATCTCCACTTTCAGCTTGCCGTCCTCGGTTGACTTGGAAGCCACATTGAACTTCTTGATTTTCGGCAACGAACTTTCTGTAGTGAAAGGCAGGCTACCGCCATAGATACCCACCTCGGTGCCATCGGTTCCCAAATACTGTGCCTTAGCCTCGTCTGTCAACTCAAAGGTTTCGGTATCAGTATAGGTTCCTATAAAGGTTTTGAAGATGGTTGCAATATCAGCCTCCTTTATTGTACCATACTTGTTGGCCGGATAGAGCTTTTGGAAGATATCTATAGTTGAATTACTATAACCTATACCCAAACAATTGGATACCATGCAAGAAGAAGGAATATAATGAGAAATTGTACTCTTCAATATACAATTAGTAAAAAGTGAATGGTCCCAATAATCAGGAGATCCAACCACCAAACAATTCGTAAATTCAAATTGGGTGTCTTTGGATGATGAAGACACATGAGGATTGTATATAACACTATTGATGCAATGAGCGTAACAATCATTAGAACCAAAATATAAACGTTCTTTAATTCTACATTGCAAGAATAGGGCATTTCTCAAAACACCTTTACCATTCTGAGTAATATATCGCAAACGACACTTTACAAAATGGGCATTCTTTATGGGGGAAGTATATGTACTGTCTTTCGTTGTATAATAAATCTCGCCATCATGATACAACCCTTCCAAAGTCAAATGCCCTGTAGCATCCACACTGTCGGGCACACCATAGAGATTAAAGTTTCCATTGATGCGAGTGCAAGGACCTGTTTCATCCATACCGGCACCACGAACGGTAATGTTCTTGGCAATGTTCACACTGTTGAAAGTACCATTGGAGAGGGTAATCACATCGCCATGTGTAGCGGCATCGTATGCCTCAGCCAATGCACTTGCACCATAAAACACCGACACGGCCTCGCCATGATTCAGCGTAGCCACCAACGCACTTTGGGCATAGCCCACTGCCATGCAAGCAAGCACGGCAACCAGAGAAATCAATCGTTTCATACAAATATAAGTTTTGCGCCTATAGATTTCCCCTGAGTCGGCAGTTTATACAATGTTTTGATTTTTTGTTTATCGTTTATCCGAATACATATATAAAAAAGACGTGGGAATCTGTGCCTGCTGCTCGTCCACGTCGTAAAGGCTCTCGCATTGCCCAATCCTGTCAGAACGAGCAACGTTAGAAAACCCCACGCCGATATGTATAACAACCTGACCCGTCCCCCGGATGAAGAACGAGCCAAGAATATAGACATATCCCAATAGGGCACCTACCGCTGCTTTGTTTTCGACAGAATTTGAGAATTTGCGAGATTCTTACGACGTCAAACACAAAGCGTCAAGTAAACGCCTTTTCCATCAATGTATGCCTCCCCACCCTTGCTCCCCTCCCGACGGAAGGGCATCGGCGTTGAGACGGGGCAAAGATACAACTTTTAATGAAAAATGAAGAACGAAGAGTGAAGAATTTTAAGAAGAAGGGCATTTTTCCCACAAACAGGAATGATTGCACAGATAAAAAACAACATGTGCTATAATATAATCTTAGGCACGGATTACACGGATTAACACGGTTTTATACCTCATTGTGTATAATTTATCCGTGTAATCCGCGTAATCCGTGCCTAAAATATATGTCAGAAAAGCAGCAACCGCTTTCCGTCTTACACCAACTTATGTATCACCAGTCCTGAACGGAGTTTGGGTTCGAACCAGGTGGTTTTGGGAGGCATGATGTTTCCGCTGTCGGCGATGTCCATCAGTTGCTTCATGCTGACGGGATAGAGGGCGAGCGCCACCTTCATTTCGCCGCTATCGACACGCTTCTTCAACTCGCCAAGACCACGGATACCGCCCACGAAGTCGATGCGCTTGTCGCTACGCAGGTCTTTGATGCCAAGGATTTCATCGAGGATAAGGTTGGACGAAATGGTGACATCGAGCACTCCGATGGGGTCGTTGTCATCGTATGTCCCTTCCTTGGCTGTGAGGCTGTACCACTTTCCTTCGAGGTAGAGCGAGAAGTTGTGAAGAGCAGTAGGTTTGTAGATGTCTGCCCCCTTCTCTTCGACGATGAAATTCTTGCTGACAGCATCGAGGAACTGCTGGGCGGTGAGGCCATTGAGGTCCTTCACCACGCGGTTGTAGTCGATGATGGTCAACTGACCGGCAGGGAAACATACGGCCATAAAGTAGTTATACTCTTCATCGCCACGGTGGTTGGGGTTCTGCTTGGCCTTTTCTGCACCTACGAGAGCAGCTGCTGCACTGCGGTGGTGTCCGTCGGCAATGTAGAGGGCAGGCATGGCGGCAAATTCAGCAGTGATGGCTTCGATATCCTCTGCTTCATCAATAATCCAGAACTGATGACCGAAACCGTCAATGGGAGCAATGAAGTCATAGACAGGAGCCTTGGCTGTATATTTGGCTACAAGGGCATCAAGTTTGTCATTGTCGGGATAAGCAAAGAAGACGGGCTCCACATTGGCATTGTTCACACGGACGTGCTTCATGCGGTCTTCCTCCTTGTCGCGACGGGTCAGCTCATGCTTCTTGATGACACCGTTCATGTAGTCGTCCACATAGGCGCAAACAACCAGACCGTACAGAGTCTTGCCGTTCATCGTCTGGGCATAGACGTAGTAGTTCTCCTTGTCATCCTGAACGAGCCAACCCATGTCCTGGAACTTCTGGAAGTTCTCGGCAGCCTTGTCATAGACACGCGGGTCGTGCTCATCTGTCCCTACAGGAAAGTCAATTTCGGGTTTGATGATGTGATAGAGCGACTTTTCGTTGTCACCGGCTTCAGCGCGTGCCTCTGCTGAATTGAGCACGTCGTAAGGGCGACTCTCTACCTGTTCCACCAGCGCTTGCGGTGGACGTATTCCTTTGAATGGTTTGATTATGGCCATGATAATATTGATTAATGTGCTAATTTGCCAATGTGCTAATGTGCTAATGACTATGCGGCACTATTACAATTAGGACATTGACACATTGGCATATTAGCACATT
>JAFXDL010000176.1 GCA_017516265.1 Bacteroidaceae bacterium | reverse complement strand
TTGGAAGTTTCGGGCACACTGAACGAAACGTTGCACCGGGGGGCGTGTTTGGGAGTCAACAGGTTTACAATCTGTTCATTTACTCTTTCATTGTCTCTTTCCGTTTTCATATCTTTCACTATTTAAAGGTTTTTCACATCAGTTTATTCATCCGCAATCCGTCACGCAATTTCTCAATGCCATAGCGATAACGGGCTTTCACCGTGGGCAAGGGTTCATTCAGAATGGACGCAATGTCGGCAAACGTACGGCCACCATGAATGTGCAACCGTATCACCTCGCTTTGCTCCACAGGTATCTCGCCCAACAGACGGTCAATCAAGCGGAACTCCTGTTCAAAGTCCTGCGGTGCAAGGTCATGCACCTGCAATTGCTCGATATTGTCACACTCCATCTCCATCCTCTTCTGCCGATTGCGCAGAAGCATCCCGCATTGGTTGGTCAAGGTCCGAAAAAGGTAGTTCCTCATATTCTCCACTTCGGCCAGCAAGTGAGCCTTGTCGCACAACGCGAGAAACACCTCTTGCAGCACATCCTCCGCCTCGGCCTCATCGCCCAGCCGATAGCAGGCATACCGGTAGAGGTCTTCCTTCTCCTCCTCCATCAGACGAGCCAGTTGCTCCATCAGTTTTCTCTTCTTATTCATCTTCTTTTCATTGGTCGTTCTGCTTTAAAGATGCAAAATTGCGGAAAAAGATGCAAAGGAGAGCAAAAAAATAACATAAAAATCAAAATACTCTGCCTGCTATTTGGTTATTTCAAATTAAACCCATATTTTTGCAACCGCGGTTACAGTAACGTGTGTTGCAAAACAAAATTCATTGATTATGAGATTCTATAATAGAGGAAAAGAGACGCAGACTTTGCAGAGCATCGAAAATATGTCTGCCGAATATGCACAAATGACCGTCATCACAGGACGGAGGCGGATAGGCAAAACCACCCTTATCCGTCACGCTTTCAAACGCCTGCCATTGATATACTTCTTTGTAGGGCGAAAAAGTGAAGCCATGCTATGCCGCGAACTGACGGAAATAGTAAAAAATGTGTTGGGCGATGAATTAGGAACATTCACCTCCATGAGTGCTCTTTTCTCCAGTCTGATGAATATTTCCAAGCAAAAGAATTTCACGTTGGTGTTTGACGAATTTCAGAATTTCAGCACCGTGAATGCCTCCTTCTTCAGCGATATGCAACATCTGTGGGATAACCATAAGGATGAAAGCCAGATGAATTTAGTCCTTTGCGGTTCACTCTACTCTATGATGACCAAAATCTTCGACGACAGGAAAGAACCTCTCTACGGACGTGCCACACACCGCATCCGCCTGCAACCTTTTACGCTGGACACATTGAAGGAAATCATGCGCGAACATCATCCCAAGTACATGCCCGACGACCTCCTGACTTTCTACATGGTGACGGGAGGGGTGGCCAAGTATGTTGAACAATTGATTATGCATCATGCTTTTACCAAAGAAACCATCATACAGACCGTTTTCAGTTACGGTTCCTATTTCCTCGAAGAGGGACGCGACATGCTTTCCGATGAGTTTGGCAAAGAATATGGGAATTACTTCTCTATCCTTGCGGCTATAGCCAGTGGTGAAACCAGTAGAGGAGAAATCACCAACTATACAGGCATAGAGTGCGGAGGACATCTGGACAAATTGGAAAAGTCATACGACCTCATCAACCGGCTTCGCCCTTACCTTCAGCCCGAGGGGAGCCGTAACCTGAAGTATGAACTGAAAGACAACTTCCTGACATTCTGGTTCCGTTTCATCTATAAATACCGTAGTGCCATAGAAATCGGCAATCTCGAATATGTACAAGAAAAGGTGTTGGCCGACTATGAAACCTTCTCCGGGAAAATCCTTGAACGTTACTTCCGACAGAAATACCGCGAGACGGGGTTCTATAATATTGTCACCAACTATTGGGAGAAGAACAATTTGAATGAAATCGACCTCATTGCCGTAAACGAAGTTGACCACATCCTCATCATCGGGGAATGCAAACGGAATGCCAAGCGAATCAATCTCCACACATTGCAAGAGAAGTCGCAAACCATCCTACAAAAACAAAAGCGTTTCAAGGCCGAGTATGTGGGGATGAGCTTGGATGACATGTAACAATCCCCCTATACCTTATTATATATATAAGCAAACATGCAAGCAGCACATTCGTCTACACTTCTAAGCGAAGCGTCACTCCTACACTCCTATACTCCTGAAAGTTGAATTATATATATTGGCAACATACGAAAAACTTCTCGGAAAACTTTGAAACGAGCCATCTGCGTTGTATCTTTGTAGCCTAAAATATAAGACACAATGAACAGAGATATCGATTTTAGCCTAATGCCGAATACGTTCGGCACATGCAACGTGACAAACTGCCCATTGGCAGAGACCTGTCTGCGCCACTTGGCACACGACAAAGTGAGCAGCAAGGATCCATTCATCAGCGTACTGAATCCCAAATGGCTGGCCCAACAGAAGAAGAGATGCCAATTCTACCTGAAGAACGAGCCTGTGAAACGGGCACGCGGATTCAAGCGCCTGTTAGAAATTATCCCTGCAGGAAAAGTCGGAAGTTTCCGCACGGCACTCCTCTCCCGAATGGGCTACAGGCGGTATTACCAAGCCCGCAAGGGAGAAATCTTACTGACGGAGGCCGAAGAGAACATGGTTATCAAACAGGCCAAACGGTTCGGGGTGGTAATGGATGACTACTTCGACAAGCATGAAGTGGTGCTCATGTGGCACCACGAATAAATGCAGCACACTATACCAATCTCATTCCATAAAGTAACACATTTCCAAACCTTTAAGTATTGATCTGTTTACACACTGTCTGTAAGTGTGTTTACATATCCACTGTAAGTGTGCTTACATGCCCGTTGTATGTCTGCTTACCCCGCGTGGTAAGAACTCTTACAGTAGGCATGTAAGCACACTTACAGTATGATGTAATCATCGTGTAAACATAAACAATTACAAATCAATAAGTAAGTAGTTCACATTATCAGTATTTGGGGTTGATGGCATTGAACAGTTCCTCTTTGATAACGTAATCACCAATTCTGTTCACTCCTCAAAAGACCATTATATAAAAAAAACACACTCCACTTCTCTTTTTTACATACAAATCTGCATATTTGCCAAAATATTCTTACCTTTGCGCCATTGAATTGTATAAAACATATCTACAACCCAAACTTACAAATCCCATGAGAAAAAATTGGCTATTACTCTCAGTCATGGCACTAACGGCCTTACCACAGGTAATGCAGGCGCAGGACACGCGCGAACGTAACTATTACTTTGAAATACTTGAACCCCGACACGAAGCCAAGCCACAGGTGCAGGGCTTTGCCACCGAACGGGTGAAGGAACAGCTCGACCGTGGATTGGCAGCTGCCCCTACGGCTGACGGAAAGGGCATCCACGTAGGATGGCGCTTGTTGGAAAGCGACCCGGCAGAGGCATCGTTTCACCTCTATCGCTCCGCCAACGGCAAGCAGAAACGACTGACAAAGAAACCACTGAAAGATGTGTGCGACTTCACCGACTTGCAACCGGCCGAAGGAAAGGCCGAATACTGGGTGACGGTACTTGACAAGAAAGGAAAGGTCATCAGTACATCCGAGAAATTGAGCGTAGAAAAACCCATATTGACAAATTACCGCTCCATCAAATTGAAGAATCCCAACACACGGGTTGGTAAAGTGGCAGTGGCCGACCTGAATGGCGACGGTACCTACGACTACATCATCCGCACACCGGACAGTAATGTTGACCCCGGTATGGGAGGAAACCTTGACGGACGCACCTATCAGATTGAAGCCTACTTGAGCGACGGCACTTTCCTGTGGTCGAAAGATTTGGGACAAGGCATTGAGCCGGGTGTATGGTATTCGCCTTTCATCGCCTACGACTTCAATGGTGACGGTAAGGCCGAAGTGGCCCTGAAGACGGCTCCTGCCGATGCCAAGCGCAACGACAAGGGACGTGTGGATAGCGGAGAAGAGTATCTGAGTGTATGGGACGGCATGACCGGACGTGAAATGGCCCGTGTGGATTGGCCCGAACGCAACGACCGGTACGGCAACCTTGTCCGTCAGAACCGCAACCAGATAGGCATGGCCTTCCTTGATGGGAAGACACCTTATATACTCGCTTGCCGAGGAACCTACAAACTGATGGTGGTGGATGCCTGGGAATTGAAAGGCGAAAAGTTGGTGCGTGCCTGGCGATGGGACGGTGATGAGGAGAACCCCATCATCCGTAGTATGGGTGCACACAGCATGGTGAGCGGTGACGTGGACGGTGACGGACGCGATGAGATGCTACTCGGCTCTTGCATGATTGACGACAATGGTACGGCCCTGTGGTCAGCCGGACTCGGACATCCCGACAAAGTGTATCTGACCGATATTGACCCCGAACGACCGGGCATGGAGGTATTCCTCTGCCTGGAGCCTTTCCACACGAACGGACGCGGTGTCTGCATGGTAGATGCCAAAACCGGCGCACAAGTATGGAACATCAACCACGAAACCAAGCACGTGGGCAACGGTATGGTGGCCGACTTTGACCCGACACACAAGGGACTTGAATGCTTTGCATCGGAGGATTCCAAGGGAGGAAGCAGCGACAAGTATCTGTTGACGGCTAACGGGCAATACATCCGACGCAACGAAGACGTACCTCCCTGCGGAAGCTGGGTGTGGTGGGATGCTGACCTGATGCGCGAAACCATGCAAGCTCCACCCATGAGCCGTGAAGAGATGGCCGAACGCTGGCGTAGCGGGAAACCCATCGGGCAAAACATTGTCAAATGGGCCGACAAGACTGTTGTTGACGGTGGTATCGAAGGAAGCCTGCAACTGATAGCCGACCTCTATGGCGACTGGCGCGAGGAACTGGTGACGTCGCTCCCCGGCGAACTACGTATCTACACCACCTCTATTCCTGCAAAAGACCGCCGCATTACGCTCATGCAAGACGGCATCTACCGTAGCTACGTGGCCCACCGCTCTATGGGATATCCGCAAGCACCGGTGCCATCATACTATTTGGGAGAATAGTTCAAAGAGAAGGAGAAAACAAAGACTGTTTTCCCCTCTTTCAGGATAAAATTTTATAAAATGTCAGCTTTTCATTGAAAAACTGACATTTTTCTTTTGCGGTTCAAAAAAACATCTCTACTTTTGCACCGTCCGTAGGGAGAAATCTGCGGATTGCAAAGAAAGCATTTTGCATGATGTCTGAGAAATGAAATTCGCCAAAATTCCAACAAAGGGCAGAAGCAAACGATGCTCATTCTGTTTTGTATATATGTACGAAACGGTGAACAAACCGTATTCCCATTACATATTGCAAGATGGCGTGGGAATATTGTTTCTTCCATGTTCATTTTGTTAGGGCGTTTGGCGATGCCTCATTTCCGTGGACACAGGGCAACAAGTCTCATGCCTTTTTTGTATCGGTAAACCATCAACAAAAGAATGTATAACCGCTGACTTCGGGGACTTATAGGCAAACAAATGTTTAAATACAATGAAAAAGACATTGAAACTGGCTCTTTGCGGCTTGATGTTGGCGGGAGCGATGAATGCACAGGTGACAACATCAAATGTTGCATTAAATGAATCATGGAGCGTTTTACCCGCAAAATTTTCAGCCGACAACAAAAGCAAGATTCTGTCACCAATCACCTCTGAAGATGAAGAAAACTTAAGAGTCAACGTATATAACAGCACTTTTAAGATTGAACATACAATGGATATAAAAGTGCAAAAAATTACAGAAAAAACAGTAACAGAACATCGTGCGTATGTAGCAGAATATGGAGAACCCCAAATCATTGATATTACTGAAACATTTGGTGTCTCCATGGAAGATTGGAAAGCTTTCACTCAAGAAAGGAGGATAAAAACTCTCAAAATAGATAAAGGAACAAGAATTCAAATTCTTACAGATTCAATACACACTGATTTAAATGGAAACGTATATGTTTATCACTTACGTAACATTGATAGTAGTTTGGAAGTATCACTTCCTTATGAGGTCTATATTTTGAGCGGGACAACCGTCACCTACCAACAGATAACCCAGCAAAAAACAGGAGAATGGGAAGTCATCAGAGTGAGAGAATACGATTATAGTGTTAGTTTACCGAAAATCTGGGGCATCACCAATCTTGATAATGAAACCATACACGATTACTGTGACCAGTCCCTGTTGGCAACTCAGACACTGTTCAACGAAGATGAAAAATACGAATATCTAAGATGCAAATATGAACCATATAGTCATGTTGTACAAGAAATAGACGAAAGTTGCGATGGCATTATTGATGAAAGAGTCACTGAATCTGGATATGAATGCGTCGGGATGGAGGTTGTTTCAGAAGACGGAAATATCATAGCTACTATTGGTGGAGGAGAAGGAAATGACTTTGAAGGCGCTGGACTTATCATATGGGAAGGCAAACGATATTTATACACAGAACTTTATAATTCTGAAGATGACAGTTATTACTCACATATCTACGAAATCAACCCCAACGGAAGTGGTATCACCCGCGCCAGCAGCGTAGCCTTTATGCACATTCTTCCTGCCATGCCACGGAAGAATACAAGCGTAACGGTAGAATTTGGCGAAGAGTCGGTGAAGAAAGGCGGACAACTGATGATTACCGACATGAACGGACGAACGGTCTATCGCAATGCCGTAGCTCCCGGTGAGACATCGGTACGAGTACTTTTGCGCCGCATGGAGTCAGGTGTATATAATGTAACCCTGACAAACGACGGCAAGAAGGTGGAAACATCCAAACTGATTGTCCGATAAAGAATCACACCAATTTACAAACTTAGAGAGCATCCCCACAAGCCAAGCCCTGACATCAGGGAGGCTTGTGGGGATTGTTGCATCAGCACAATCAAATCAGAATAAATCAGAAAAATATCAGTAATAATTTGTTGAGCACAATAAAATTGGCTATTTTTGTGGCATAAATAAAAAAACTGATTTTGTATGAACCAACCCGATAGAACATCTTCAAATTACAAATTAGAGTTTGCGGTTTTTGCACTTGAAGCTACTGCTCAAAAAGCGAACATGCCCACAAAAGAATTGTTTGACAGATTGAACAGGCTCGGATTAGTACAAAACATTCTGTTGGATTGTTATGAAACATTGCACACACAAAGTCGCAATTATATTACAGATGTAATCCTTGAAGCCCTGCAAGCTTGGGAAGAGGACAACAAAAAACAGCAAAAAGAATGATGAAGGTTTTTCATGGAAGTACAACAATTGTGGACACTCCGTTGGTTTCTTTCGGACGCGACAATTTGGATTTTGGAAAGGGATTCTATGTAACCACTTTACAAAAACAAGCTGAAGAATGGAGCAAAACGGTCACTCGCCTACGTCCCCGTTCGATTCCTATTGTAAATACATATGAATTGGATATGCCAGCCATCCTCTCATCCGATTATAAAATTTTAGAGTTCAAGGAGTATAATGAAGAATGGTTGGACTTCATCGTAACCAATCGTTCAGGAGAAGAATCTTGGAAAGGATTTGACATTATTATTGGAGGTATAGCCAACGACCGAGTGTTTGACACTATAGAGAACTACATGGCAGGGCAAATAGACAAACAAACGGCATTGGGAAGGCTCAAATACCACTTACCAAACAATCAAATCTGCATCCTCAACCAAGACATCATCAATAAACATTTGTCCTTCATAGGACATGAAACCATCAACATTGAATAACCATGTTAGACATTCTCGTTTGGAACAAATATAGTAGAATCATCCATAAATTGGCCATCCACCTGAACATATCAGACATGCAGGCATTGGAAATGTTCTATCATAGCCGGGTATATCAAGTCTTGTCAGACAAAGACAACCAACTCATCACCGTTTCCGACCAATATATTGTTGATGAACTGATAAAGGAATTGCATGCCGACAAGTCAGAAGAAAGACACTTTTAACACTCTTAGACAAGAAATCTTATAAAATGTCAGCTTTTCGATGAAAAAACTGACATTTTTCTTTTTCGGTTCAAAAATTATCTCTACCTTTGCGCCGTTAAAAACAAAAATAACAAAGAAAAAAAAGACAATGAACCAAACATTCAACATTATTAGCCTGCTAAGCATTATTATTCTACTAGGTCATCTGGTGGGGAGTGAGTGCTATACGGTATGTTGAACCTGATGTTTGGTGCAAGATACAAGAAAAGAAAAAAAAACAAGAAAGCCTTTCTCACTTCCCCGTGTGAAAGGCTTTTTTGTTTGCATTCAAAAAAGGAACAAATAATAAACTATATATATAATAAGGTAAAGAACTATGAGCGACAGATTATTCATTTTCGACACGACCCTGCGCGATGGCGAGCAGGTGCCCGGATGCCAATTGAACACAGTAGAAAAAATTCAAGTGGCCAAGCAACTGGAGCTGTTGGGCGTGGATGTCATCGAAGCCGGTTTCCCCGTGTCAAGTCCGGGAGACTTCAACTCGGTCATCGAGATTTCGAAGGCAGTGACATGGCCCACCATCTGTGCCTTGACCCGCGCCGTTGAGCGCGACATCGACGTAGCCGCCGAAGCACTGAAGTTTGCCAAGCACAAGCGTATCCATACGGGCATCGGCACGAGCGATGCGCACATCAAGTATAAGTTCAACTCCAACCGCGAAGAGATTATCGAACGCGCCGTAGCCGCGGTGAAGTATGCACGCCGCTATGTGGAGGACGTAGAGTTTTATGCCGAGGATGCAGGACGCACAGAGAATGAATATCTGGCACGTGTCATCGAAGCCGTCATCAAAGCGGGCGCCACGGTAGTGAACATCCCCGACACAACGGGATACTGCCTGCCCGACGAATACGGTGCGAAGATAAAGTACCTGATGGAGCATGTGGACGGCATCCACAAAGCCATCATCTCCACCCATTGCCACAACGACTTGGGTATGGCCACGGCCAACACGATGGAGGGCATACTCAACGGGGCACGCCAGGTGGAAGTGACCATCAACGGCATCGGCGAACGGGCAGGAAACACCAGTCTTGAAGAGGTGGCCATGATTATCAAGTGCCACAAGGACATCGACATCGAGACAAACATCAATACCCAGAAGATATACCCCACGAGCCGCATGGTCAGCTCGCTGATGAACATGCCCGTGCAACCCAACAAGGCCATCGTGGGACGCAACGCCTTTGCCCACTCAAGCGGCATCCACCAGGACGGTGTGCTGAAAAACGTACAGACGTACGAAATTATCGACCCGAAGGATGTGGGTATCGATGACAACAGCATCGTACTGACCGCCCGCTCGGGACGTGCCGCTCTGAAGAACCGCCTGCACGCTCTCGGCATCGACCTCGAACAGGAGAAACTGGACAAGGTGTATGAGGAATTCCTCAAACTGGCGGACAAAAAGAAGGACATCAACGATGACGACATCATGCTGCTTGCCGGTGCCGACCGCACGAAAAACCACCGCATCAAGCTGGATTTCCTGCAAGTGACCAGCGGTGTGGGTGTCCAGTCAGTAGCCAGCCTCGGAGTGAACATCAGTGGCGAGAAATTCGAAGCCTGTGCCAGTGGAAACGGCCCGGTGGATGCGGCCATCAGCGCACTGAAGAAAATCATCAATCGCCACATGATACTGAAGGAGTTCACCATCCAAGCCATCAGCAAAGGTTCGGACGACATGGGAAAGGTGCACATGCAGGTGGAATACGACGGCCACATCTACTACGGCTTCGGTGCCAACACAGACATCATCGCCGCCTCGGTGGAAGCGTATATTGATTGTATAAATAAGTTTAAGTGACAAAAAAATGAAAAGTTTATTTGATAAGATATGGGACGCCCATGTTATTTTGGATATCCCTGACGGCCCTACCCAACTTTACATTGACCGCCT
>JAFXDL010000175.1 GCA_017516265.1 Bacteroidaceae bacterium | reverse complement strand
GTGTCATGACTGGGAATGGATGACAAACCGGGAAGTCTGCTCTTGAAAAAATCAAATTTGGCCTTTCCGAATGCTTCTATCTCATTCCAACCCTGAGCTCCACAGATGATGGCGGCAACTGAAATATAAACTATCGTTTCAAATTTATGTTTCTTTTTTCTGTCAATCCGAGGATCCTCTATTTGTTTACAAATGTCAATTATATCTATTTTCATGCAAAATTATGTTTTAAAATACTCAACAAAGATACAAAATATAATTGACATATACAATATTTAGATGGCTAAATTGCAACAATATACATAAAATAAAATAACAACAAATAAGGTAAAATATATAATGCGTCTGCCCTGCAAGGGTTAACTATCTGTATCACCTTGGTGAAACGTTTCCCGAAGCAGGCTTTTTGGGTGCTCAGAGCAGGCTTCTTAGGCATAGGAAGTGTATGTTAACGATTTCCGTTGACTACTTTCTATCTAATTTATAGTCGAGATTGACTGAGTTAAACTTTATTTTTAGTTTGGGCTGACAGGGTTAAACTTTATTTTTAGTTATCGTTGACTTGCTTTTAACTTAGTCATAATATTGGTTTACTTCCTTTCAATTTTGAACAAGCAAGAGAAGAGCAAAGAAGCTCCTTGTATGGTGGGCGGTAAAGCGGTTATTTATTCGTGTAAATCATCACAAGCTGCAGCATCGAGTTGTAATTGGCGGGCCAATGCTTCGCGGCTACGAAACTTCTGTTCGCCACGGATGCGACGGAGAAACTCAATGCGTAAAGAACGGTCATAAAGATTTCCTTCGAAATGAAGCAAGTGGACTTCGATGGTACGGTGTGTATCATCGTCAATAGTAGGCCGACAACCGATGTTGAGCATTCCTTTATATACCATATCTTCCAAATGTACACGCACGGCATATACTCCATCGGCAGGAATCAGTTTCAGCTTGTCGCTTGGCTGAAGATTGGCTGTGGGAAATCCTAGTGTGCGCCCTATCTGCTGGCCACTGATGACATGGCCGGAAAGTGTATAGTTGTATCCCAGACAACGGGAAGCTAGTTCTATTTCGCCTGCTTCCAAAAAAGAACGAACAACGGAGGAACTGATATGAATGTCACTTAATTGATAAGCATCAGCACGTATGACCTCCATACCTAATTCGGAAGCATAGCGTACATAATCTTCGAACCCTTCGGTGCGGTTGTGCCCGAAACGATGGTCATAGCCAATGACTAGTACACGCACTTGTAGAAGGTCATGTAGGATTTGTTGCATGAAGTCGCGGGCAGAGAGGACTGCCAGTTCGCGGGTAAAAGGTAAGGCAACACAGGTTTCAACTCCAGTACTGGAAAGTAGGTTGCACTTTTCATCGAACGAAGAGAGCAGCCTGGGTTGATAATCCTTCTGCATCACCATGCGTGGATGTTGTGAGAAGGTGACTAGCAGAGTGCTTAATGAACGCTCCTGAGCAGTGCGACACACCTGGTCAATCAGAAAACGGTGTCCGCGATGCACACCATCGAAGAAACCTATGGTGGCAACCGATGATGGCAATGTCCCAACTGGTAATGTTGATATGTCAGTAATGAGCTTCATACGATATTATTTTTACCAAAAATAGAAGGAAACAACAGACGCCAGTCTTCTCCTTGAGTGGGTTGATAGGTATGCAACCCCAATGAACGGGCTGTCTGACAATTGGCTGTAGCATCGTCGATGAAGAGTGTCTCTTCGGGGCGGATACCTGATTGGGTGATTACGGTGCGGAATATTTCAGCCCCAGGTTTTACCTGATGCAGCTCGTAGGAGAGGAATATGTGGTTGAAATAATCGTTTACTCGCCATTTGCCATACGGAAAGAACTCAGTTATGGCATATTGCCAATGTACCATGTTGGTATTGCTCAACAAGTAGATGGGATAATGTTTCTTTAATTCTATGAGTGCTTCCAGTTTCCAAGTAGGAATACCTACCAAGAAACTGTTCCATGCCTGCCATATGTTTTCATCCGTAGCCTGGCAGGTGGTCAGACGACGAACTTCAGAGCAAAACTCTTCAGGCGAGATGGTACCTTCTTCCAGTTGTCCGAACAATCCTTGTTGGCTGTAGGCATCAATCATCTTGTCTGCCTCAGTGAACCCCAACTGACTGAAAGCCTGTAGGCAACGAGCCTTGTCGAGGTCAACAAGAACACCTCCGAAGTCGAATATCAAGTTCTTTATATTGTGCATTTTCATACCTGGCAAATCTTTTTACGGACAAAGGTAATGCAAAGTCTGAGGAGAGGCCTCCTTAATTAAATATTATTAAGATGTTTTTGGCAGTAGCTAATAAATGCAAAAAGAAACAGCCAGGCGAACAAGGTAAAGAAAAGTTCATTACTTTTGGGGTGAAAATTCAAATCAAAGACTCATGATACGAAAGTTCTTCATCAGTATTTTTGCCTTGACAATAGGAGTATCATCCCTGTTGGCTCAGAGTTATGAACAACTGTGGAAAAGCCTGAATCAATACGAAAAGGAGGGACGCCCTCAGTCGGCTATAAGTATAGCACAACAGATTTTTACGAAAGCACAGGCTGAACGGCTTGTTCCGCAGATGATGCGGGCTTACTTGACGGCTATGGGACATCGCAAGCATTTGAGTATAGATAGTTTCTATGTGGATATAGCAGGATTGGAGGCATGGACTGACAATCCCAGCACATCTGTCAATGATGCTGCCATATTGCATTCATTGTTGGGAAGCATCTACATGCATTCTGCTCAAGGCCGGTATGACAACAAAGTGGTGCAGGAGTTGCCAAAAGACATGAGTCAATGGACACAACTGATGTACTACCAACGGTCTTTTGACCACTTCATGGCATCGGTTAACCGTTTGGAGGAACTGTGCAAATATACGACTCATGATTATGCTCCCATTACTTATTTTGGTCGGTGGAGTAATTATTATCAGCATGATCTGATGCATTTCGTCGGACGTAGAGCTGTTTTTGGCATACGCGATTTGGAGGGTAGGCTCAGTCGGTCCTATAAGCAGACAGGCTGGAATACTTTTGCATTGGATTATGCACAGTTCAGCCAGGATTCTCTTGTGGCCGTTTCGCCTTACGACTGTCCAGCACAGGTGATGCGCATCTTTCAACAGATGTTGGCACTGTTGGAAAAGGACAAGCAACCAGAAGGATGGATATTTATGGAGTTGAACCGAATGAATATAATCCCTGAGTATCAGAGAGACAATGCTGAACATCTACGCTTGCTGTATGCCATGAAGGAACGGTATCGGAAAAGTAAACTTTGTGGAGGTATCTGTTTTGATATCGCTTCCATTTGTAATCGCGAAGAGAGATATACCGAAGCGTTAGCTGTTTTGCACGAAGGAATCAAGAAGTATCCTCAGTACGAAGCTGTGAATGCCTTACGTAATTTGGAGAAGGAGATTCTGCAACCTCATTTTAATATGAACAATCTGGATGATGGATTTTATCCTGGTGATACCGTTGGATTGCAGATTAATTATCGCAATTTGAACAAATTTACCGTTCGCTTGCGCCGTGTGAAGTGTTCGCTTGATACCCTCTACAAATATAGAGGCAATGCTCAACGATTGAGAAAATTCAGTAAATTCTACAGCGAACGTGAATACCATCTGTTGTCCAACAAGGATTATCAACCATGCGATACCGTTATACAGATGCCGGTGCCCAAAGCTGCAGGTGTGTATCTGATAGAGGCCATTGCAGGAGGAGAGGGTAGCAATCTTTCTATGTTTTATACTTCACCATACAAACTCATAGAGACGGAATTGCCCGGAGGAACATTGGAATACACCGTTCTGGATAAGAAAAGCGGACATCCTATTCCCCGTGCCATGTTGCACATTGCAACTTTTGATGCTGGAAAAAAGAACAAACTGGTCAAAAAGGAAAGTTTGCAGACTAATGAACAAGGAAGTGCCATAGTGCTAAGTGGTATGAACGGAAACCTTATCCGGGTGACAACCCGCACTGATGATACGATGCCCTATGTGTATCGGAGCACATACAGCTCCAGCAGAAGGAACGATGAACGGTTGAGGTTAGTGACCAGGTTGATGAGTGACCGTACCCATTTTCGTCCTGGACAGACTATATATATAAAAGGTATCAACTATTGGCAACATCCCAATGACAGTGTTTGGGCCGCCAAGGAGGAGGTGTTTGAACTGATGTTGAAAGACCCCAAGAACCAATTGATAGAAACCAAAAAGGTAAAGAGTAATGAGTTTGGCTCATTCTTTACCGAATTTCTTTTGCCTACTGATGGATTGAATGGAATTTACAGGATAGAGACATATGGAGGGAACACTAGGGAAGGCTCTTCGTTGACCTTTCATGTTGAAGAATATAAATTACCCACTTTTGAAGTGACTTTTGACAATGTGAAAGTTGCGTATGCCATAGGTGATACCGTAACCCTGACCGGGCAGGCACTTGGGTATAACGGTGTGCCTGTAGCTGAAAGCAAAGTCCGTTACGAAATTCTCAAAACCTATCATGGCTGGTTGCGTGGCTGGAGGGACAGCCGATTTGATAAAGATATAACTACTGGAGAAACTGTCACCGCTGAAGACGGGCGTTTCAGCATTGATGTATATTTGGATGAAGACACTGATTTGGATGAACTTTGCTGGTGGCGATACCAATATTCAGTAATGGCTACCGTCACCTCTGCTGCAGGAGAGAGTCAGGAGGCACGGACTCATTTGGAGTTGGGCAGTACACCGCTGAAGATGAATATGGCTCATCAGGGTGAACATTGGTTGAAGGGGAAACCACATCCATTGACCTTTAGGGTGACGAATCTGAGTGGAGAAACGATAAACACCAACGTACATTATCAAATTTTCCAAATTACCAATCCTCGGATAATGGAAGGTAATAAGGACAATCAAAGACGCTTGGTTCACCAGGGATGGCAAGTCGCCAATGAACCGATGACACTTGCTCTGCTTGACAAACTTCCGTCTGCCTATTATGAAATCGTGGCCACTACAGCACTTGATGGACAAAAGGACAGTGTGCGATGCGCTGAAAATTTTGCTTTGTACGACGAGCATGAGACGAAAGTTCCTTTAGGTGATATCCATTGGTTTAATTGGTTGGAGGATGAAGTGGCTGTGGGCGAACCGGCCTGTCTGCAGTTTGGTACCCGAAAGAAGGATGTCTATGTCATGATGGATGTCTTCTGTGAACAGGAACGCATCGAAAATCGCCGTTTCTATATGAGTGATACAGTGCAGACGTTCACTTTTGAATATCTTCCTAAATATAGGAAAGGGCTTTATGTGAGGGTGCTCTACACCAAGGATGGGGAGACTTATCATTTCGAGAAGGTCCTGAATAAGAAACTTCCTGAAAAGCAACTGGAGGTGAAGTGGGAGACATTCCGAAACCGTCTGATTACTGGTAGCCAGGAAGAATGGACGTTGACCGTATGTCACCCTAATGGTGCTCCGGCCAATGCTGAGTTGTTGGCTTCTATGCATGATGCTTCATTGGACCGGTTGGGACGACAACGGGATTGGGCTTTTGGCCTCCATTTTCCCCGATTGGGATATTGGAGATTCCATTGGAGAAACCTGACAGGAATCTATATCAATAATAGCATTTACTATAAGTTGTCGAGGAAGGAAATTCCTGCATATTGCCGTTATGATGACATTGTGGAACGATACTACAATTTTGACCTTCCTTTCCTGAGTAGTGAGGAAGCCCTATCAGAAAGTAATATGATGGTTGGTGGTATGAAGAGGGGCGTGAGTCTTGCATCCAAAATGGTAGCTACCAATCGGACCTCATCAGGTGGTGGGCGTGACATGATGATGGAAGAGGATGCAGAGATAGAAGCTGCCATGATGAATTTTGATGAGTCTGTTGATGGAGGCGAAGAACAGGAAACGGAAGCCTCTCCCGAACCTCTTCCTGAGGGTATGCTGTTGCGTGAGAACTTTACAGAGACGGCTTTCTTCCAACCCGGTCTTCGTACCGACTCTTTGGGACGTGTGAAAGTGAGTTTCACATTGCCGGACAACCTGACACGTTGGCATTTCCGTGCATTGGCACATACCAAGCAGATGGAATATGGCACATTAGAGGATTTTGTTACGGCAGCTCGCGAGTTTATGGTACAGCCTAACTTGCCGCGCTTTGTCCGCGTGGGGGATGAAACGACAATCAAGGCAATCATTAGCAATTTGTCAGAAAAGAACATCAAAGGAACCGCTCGCATGGAACTCATTGACCCCATGACAGAACGGGTCCTTTTGAGTCGTAAAGTCAAGTTTTATACTGAAGCAGGGAAAACAGCTACAGTAACTTTCCCCTTCACGGTGAAGAATGCAGATGTTCCTTTGCCCATTTGCCGCATTGTGGCCGATGGCGGTAAGTTCAGTGATGGCGAACAGCGCTATCTGCCTGTGTTGACCAACAAAGTGTGGATTACTGAAAGCCAACCTTTGGTGATAAATGGAGCGGGCATAGTGACTGAGAAACTGAATCATCTCTTTAATCATCATAGTCGTACAGCGACCAATCATAGGCTGACCGTAGAGTTGACAGGTAATCCGGCTTGGATGGCCATACAGGCTTTGCCTACAGTGGCTACCCCCACGACGGAAGATGCCTTCTCATGGGCCACGGCTTGGTATGCACACAGTATGGCTTCGCATATCGCTCAATCGCAACCCAAAATCAAGGCTGTGTTTGACAGTTGGCAGGCTCAAGGAGAAAACAAAGAGACATTGTGGAGCAATTTGCAAAAAAATGAAGATTTGAAAACTTTGATGCTGACTGAAACTCCTTGGATGGCAGAGGCCACTGATGAGGCATCCCAGAAACGGCAACTTGCTTTGCTCTTTGATGAAGCTAAGGCGAAGAATCGTATCAGGCATTATTTGAATAAACTGCAAGCATTGCAAGGCGATGACGGAGGGTGGAGTTGGTACAAAGGTATGTCTAGTAGCCGACAGGTGACGACCTATATTCTGGAACTGATGGAACGTATAGCCTATGTTACGGGTAATGAACAGGACTACGATACCCGTCACATGATGGCATTGGCAACCGAATATCTCAACCAAAAGCTGGTCGAAGAATATCACAACATGCTTAAATTAGAAAAAGAGGGAAAGAAACCATGTCCGTCTGAACTGGCATTGCATTATTTGGGTAGTCTGGCTTTGAATGGAAAGAAATTGGACCGTACAATACAAAAGGTTGCGGACTACATGGTGGCACACTTGCCTGAACAATTGAACACTCTGACTCCTTACGGAAAGGCCAAAGCTAGTATCATCTTGCACCACTATGGCAGGCAAGTCGAGGCATTGCAGTTTGTCGCTTCGCTGAAGGAATACACCACCTATACACCACAGATGGGACGTTTCTTTGACAATTCCTCATTCGTTTTCGGATGGCGAAACCAACGAATCCCTACCCAAACGGCAGCCATCGAGGCTTTCTCCTTTATAGGAAGAGACAGTCTTTGCGTGGAACAGATGAAGCAATGGCTGTTGATGCAGAAACAGACTCAACGATGGGAGAGTCCGCTGAGTACCGTGGATGCCATCCATGCGTTGCTGATGCAGGGACCAGATTTGTTGGCGACTGATAGCAACACCATTTTGAAGTTGGACGGTAAGAGGGTTGAGACAACTGAGCGTCCGACTACGGCTATTGACTACTTGAAACGTTCCTATACCACACAGGAATTAAAACGATTGCCGCGCAAGGCCAGCATCGAAAAAAATGGAAACGGGATAGCATGGGGTGCTGTCTATGCCCAATATTTGGAAGATATGGACAAAGCGACATCTACCTACACCGGACGTACGGACACGCCCCATGGCCAGATGCTGACTCAGCCTTTGAGTATTGAGCGCACATGGATGGTACAGCGTATCGTAGATGGGCAGAAGACATGGATGCCTTTGGACAATGAAACGACGTTGAATGTGGGTGATAAGGTATTGTCACAACTGGTTATTCGTGCTGACCGTGCTATGGATTTTGTGCAGGTGAAGGATTGTCGTGCTGCATGTACAGAACCGACGAGTAGTGCTTCTGGTTACCGATACAATGGTAGCTTCGGGTTTTATTGTTCGGTGACAGATGCTGCTACCTATTACTTCATAGACCACTTGCCTAAGGGTACCTATACACTTGAACAGACATTCCATATTGATCGGGTTGGACGTTATCAGGCTGGACTTGCTACTGTACAGTGTGCCTATGCCTCAGAATTTGTGGGACACACGGAAGGGAATCTTTTTACAGTTCAATAAGGATACAAGATAAAATGGAAGAAAGAGGGCTTTTGCACGTCCTCTTTCTTTTTTTTATGCAAAAAGGATTAAATTTATATAAACAATCAAGTTTTTTTAGTTATACGACAAAAATTATATATACTTTTATGTCGCAAAACTAACATATACCAAACATACGACCTACAATTATGAATAAACCTACAAAATGGGGCCTTGTCGGTGTTATCGTCATCGGATTGGCCGGTTGGGGTATTTGGTCACAAATGCCTAAAGAAAATGAAGAGTTGCAATTGGCAGACAAAGTAAAGACAGGTGGTGGACGTAAAGCCTTGAATGTGACGGCTGAAGTCATCAAGCCGCGCAACCTGACGGACGAGATTGTAGTCACAGGCCGACTGATACCTGACGAAGAAGTGAGCCTTTCATTTGAGAGTTCGGGAAAAATCATCAGCATCAATTTCACAGAAGGTGCTCCTGTCACCAAAGGACAGTTGTTGGCCAAAGTGAACGATGGCCCATTGCAGGCTCAGTTGAAGAAATTGGAGTCACAGTTGCAATTGGCTCAAGACCGTGTATATCGTCAAAGTGCCCTGTTGGAGAAAGACGCTGTAAGTAAAGAGGCTTACGAGGAGGCCCAAACCAACTTGGCTTCACTGAAAGCCGATATAGACCTGATGAAGGAAAATATTGCACAGACAGAGTTGCGAGCTCCGTTTGATGGAATTATCGGTCTTCGCCAAGTGAGCGAAGGAGCCTACGCATCCACGGGTACAGTAGTGGCGACACTGACCAAGATTACTCCTTTGAAGATAGAATTTGCCGTCCCCGAACGTTACACCAATTCAGTGAAGCCAGGTATGAATTTGACCTTCAATGTGGAAGGGGAGTTGGAACGGTTGGATGCCAAAATTTATGCAACCGAATCGAAAGTTGACCAGGCGACCCATACCTTCCCTGTGCGTGCCCGTTACGCCAATCCGCAGGGAAAATTGTTCCCCGGTCGTTTTACCAATATTCATCTGAAAACATTGGAAATAGCTGAAGCCATAGCTATTCCTACAGAGTCTATCGTACCGGAAATGGGAGTGGATAAAGTTTTCCTTTATAAAAATGGCAAAGCACAACCTGTAGCCATCACTAAGGGAATACGTAATGAAGCCCGCGTACAAGTGTTGCAAGGTCTCAGCTATGGTGATACCATCATTACTTCAGGAACCATGCAGTTGCGTACAGGCTTGCCTGTTACCTTGGATGAAGTGAAATAGTGACACGTGACCTCTCTTTGGCTGGCGGATTTTATGAAAGCTTTGTGTGAAGTTCGTATAAGTCTTATGGTCATAATTAGTAATTCATAATTCACAATCAAAAAATGAATATATCAGAACTTAGCATACGTCGCCCGGTGCTTTCTACCGTAATGACGCTGGTTATCCTGTTGTTCGGTATCATCGGTTACAATACATTGGGTGTACGCGAATATCCCTCTGTGGATAATCCCATTATTTCGGTCAGTTGTTCTTACCCCGGTGCCAATGCCGATGTTATAGAGAACCAGATAACCGAACCTCTTGAACAAAACATCAACGGTATTCCTGGTATCCGTTCGCTGACGAGTGTCAGTAGTCAGGGTAGCAGCCGCATTACTGTTGAGTTTGAACTGTCCGTAGATTTGGAAACAGCTGCTAATGATGTGCGTGACAAGGTGTCGCGTGCACAGCGTTTCCTGCCTCGTGACTGCGACCCTCCGACTGTATCGAAGGCTGATGCAGATGCCATGCCTATTTTGATGGTGGCTATTCAGAGTGATAAACGTTCATTGCTCGAAATCAGTGAAATTGCTGACCTTACAGTGAAAGAGCAGCTCCAGACTATTCCCGATGTCAGCAGTGTAAGCATTTGGGGCGAGAAGAGATACTCCATGCGTTTGTGGCTCGACCCCATCAAAATGTCGGGTTATGGTCTCACTCCTATGGACGTGAAGAATGCTGTGGATCGGGAAAATGTAGAATTGCCTTCTGGAAGCATCGAAGGTAACACCACCGAGTTGAGCATTCGTACCTTGGGACTGATGCATACTGCGCAAGAGTTTAACGATCTCATCATCAAGGAAGATGAAGGACGTATTATCCGTTTCAGCGACATTGGACGTGCAGAAGTGGAAGCACGTGACATCAAGAGCTATATGAAGATGAATGGTGTGCCTATGGTGGGTGTCGTAGTGATTCCTCAACCGGGTGCCAATCACATTGAGATTGCTGATGCGGTTTATGAACGTATGAAAACCATGGAAAAGGATTTGCCGGAAGATATCAAATACACGTATGGTTTTGATAACACCAAGTTCATCCGTGCATCCATTGCTGAAGTGGAGGAGACGGTGTATGTCGCCTTCCTGTTGGTGATGGTCATCATCTTTCTTTTTTTGCGCGACTGGCGTGTCACACTGGTTCCTTGTCTCGTCATCCCTGTTTCGCTCATCGGCTCGTTCTTTATCATGTACGTTTTAGGATTCTCCATCAATGTGTTGTCCATGCTGGCCGTTGTGTTGGCTGTTGGTTTGGTGGTTGATGATGCCATCGTAATGACCGAGAATATCTATATTCGCATAGAGCGAGGCATGAACCCGATGGAAGCCGGTATCGAAGGTTCCAAAGAAATCTTTTTTGCAGTGATTTCCACCACCATCACCCTGTTGGCGGTGTTCTTCCCCATTGTCTTTATGGAAGGAATGACCGGACGCCTTTTCCGTGAGTTTAGTTTTGTTGTATCAGGAGCTGTAATAATCTCATCTTTCTCGGCTCTGACCTTTACACCGATGTTGGCAACCAAGATTCTGAAAAAGCGCGAACAGCAGAGTTGGTTTTATCGCAAGACCGAACCGTTCTTTGAAGGATTGAATAACTTCTATGCCAAGGGACTTGACTTCTTCCTCAAATACCGGTGGATTGCCATTGTGCTGTTTGCTGTCACTCTTGGGCTTATCGGATGGTTGTGGAATGCCGTACCTTCGGAGATGGCCCCATTGGAAGACCGTTCACAAATCAGTATCAACACCCGTGGCCCTGAAGGTATCACGTATGAATTCATTCGTGACTATACCGAGGATATCAATGCTTTGGTAGATTCCCTTGTCGATGATGTACCGGCCGTCACTGCCCGCGTGTCCAGTGGTTCTGGTAACGTGCGATTGACCTTGAGCGACATCCGCGACCGTGACTATACCCAGATGCAATTGGCTGAAAAAATCTCGGCTGCAGTGCGCACCAAGACTAAAGCACGTGCTTTCGTACAACAGCAATCGACATTTGGTGGACGTCGTGGAGGTATGCCCGTACAATATGTGCTGCAGGCCACCAACATTGAGAAGTTGGAGAAAGTGTTGCCCGTATTCATGGAGAAGGTCTATGAGAGTCCGGTTTTCCAGATGGCAGATGTCGATTTGAAGTTCAGCAAGCCAGAAGCACGTATCAATATCAATCGTGACAAGGCCAGTGTGATGGGGGTCAGTACCAAGAACATCGCACAGACATTGCAATACGGCTTGGCCGACCAGCGCATGGGATATTTTTACATGAATGGCAAACAGTACGAGATTGTGGGCGAAATCAATCGCCAACAGCGTAACAAGCCTGTTGATTTGAAATCCATTTATGTACGTAGTGATAAAGGACAGATGATACAAATGGACAATCTCATTGATCTTGAAGAGGGTATAGCCCCACCGAAACTTTATCGCTACAACCGTTTTGCTTCAGCAACCGTTTCTGCCGGTTTGGCTGAGGGGAAGACTATCGGTGACGGATTGGACGAAATGGATAGGATTGCCGAAGAGGTGTTGGATGACACTTTCCGTACAGCTCTTTCTGGCGACTCAAAGGAGTACCGCGAGAGTTCGTCCAGCCTGATGTTTGCTTTCGTCTTGGCTTTGGTTCTCATCTACTTGATTCTGTCTGCCCAGTTCGAGAGTTTCAAGGATCCGCTCATCATCATGTTCACCGTTCCTTTGGCTGTGGCTGGAGCACTGGTATTCATGGCCATTGACGGACAGACTATGAACATTTATAGTCAAATCGGTATCATCATGCTCATCGGTCTGGTTGCCAAAAACGGAATCCTTATCGTTGAGTTTGCTAACCAACGGCAGGAGAGTGGCGAGAATCGCTTTGAAGCCATCCGCATGGCATCCATCCAGCGTTTGCGCCCCATCCTGATGACCAGTGTATCCACCATCCTTGGTCTCGTTCCTCTGGTGTATGCTACTGGAGAAGGAGCTAACGGACGTATAGCTATGGGTGTGGCCGTAGTAGGCGGTATGCTTGTTTCTACAATTCTGACCCTTTTCGTGGTTCCGGCCATATACCTGTATATATCTACCGACCGTTCGAAAAACTCTGTAGAAAAATGAATTCCTCAACAAAGAACAAAGAACGTATGAAACCGAAACATATTATCCGCATCTTTTGCATAGGAGTGACACTGACTGGTGTCATTCCCATGCAAGCACAACACATCTATACCCTGCAATCGTGCCTCGAAGAGGGATTGCAGAACAATTATTCGCTGCGTATTGTGCGCAACGATGAACAGGTGGCACACAACAATGCCACCATAGCCAATGCCGGGTATCTGCCTACACTTGACTTGAGTGCAGGATATAGCGGTTCGTTGGACAACACAGATACCCATCAGCGTGCTACGGGCGAAACGGTGAGCGAGAATGGAGTCTTTGACCAGACAATCAATGCCGGTCTTTCGCTCAATTGGACAATCTTTGACGGATTGGGTATTCAGACCAGTTACAAGAAACTGAAGGAACTGGAGCGACAAGGCGAGACACAGACACGCATTGCCATCGAAAACTTCATAGCTGACTTGTCGGCCGAATATTACAACTTCGTGCAGCAGAAGATTCGTCTGAAGAACCTTCGCTATGCCGTCTCTCTCAGTCGCGAGCGGTTGCGCATTGTAGAGGCACGTTACAACATCGGTAGTTTCTCACGTCTGGACCTCCAGCAGGCTCGTGTGGATTTCAATGCCGACCAGGCTTCCTTCATCAAACAACAGGAATTGCTTCATACTTCACGTATCCGGCTGAACCAGCTGATGGCCGTTCGCGATATGAACGGGCCTGTCATCGTGAAGGATACCCTCATTATACCCAATACCATGCTTCGGTTCGAACAGCTTTGGAACAGCACCTTGCGTACCAATGCCTCCTTGTTGAGGGCTGAGCAGAACCAAACGTTGGCCAAACTGGATCAGAAGGCTGTATTGAGCCGTAATTATCCTTATGTGAAAGCCAATGCCGGATACGGTTATACGCACAACAAGTATGAAATGGGGGCGAATAAGAGCCGTGACAATTTGGGACTTAACTTTGGAGTCACCGTAGGCATCAATCTCTTCAATGGTAACAAGCGGCGCGAAAGCCGCAACGCACGCATTGCAATAGAGAATGCACGTCTCGAACGCGAAGAGTTGGAACAGAGTCTGCGTGCCGACCTGATGAATCTTTGGCAGGCATACCAGAACAACCTCGATTTGCTGCAATTGGAGCGTGACAATCTGATAGCTGCACGCGACAATTATGAAATTGCCCGTGACCGTTACCTCCTGGGTGACCTTTCGGGTATAGAGATGCGTGAGGCCCAAAAGAGTCTGTTGGATGCCGAAGAGCGTATCCTTTCTGCCGAATACAATACCAAGATGTGTGAAATCTCATTGTTGCAGATTAGTGGAGGCATCACCGACTATTTGGGGACGCGGTGGTAATGTGTGTACATTGGGATAAAACTAACAGCCTACAACAAAGCCGTTTTCGAAACATCGAAAACGGCTTTGTTGTAGGTTGGTGGCGGTTTCGTGGGTTGATGGAGTCGCTTTTTATAAGTTGTCAGTCTTGTGACCTCTCAAAATCTGTATCCCACATTGAAGGTGCTGGTAAAGGAACGTGTGTCTATCCATATTTTGTTGAAGTCGATACCGTATTTCCATCCGAATACAAATTTACGATATTGGACATCACATCCAAATTGCCATCCGCATTGAAAGCGTTCAAATGTAGGTTGTAATTCATTCTTGTCAAAGATGTTGATGCCAATCCCGTATCCGCTTCCGTCTTCTTCTTCTAATTTGCCGAACAGATGCAGTCGCATGTATATTCCAGTATATAGCATTGCACTCCAGTCTGAATCGGGCTTGTTGAAACGGTATCCGATATTGACGGGAACTTCAAGGGTGAACAATTTGAATTTTTCCCTTGCTATACCTGTGTATTCATAAATCACAGGTTCTAATTTCTCGTTGTACATCCCATATCTCATTCCAAAACCAGTAGTCAGGAAAAGAGGTTTCTTTTTGCTGACGGCAAAACCGTGCAGATAATTCACCGCTACACCAAAGGCGGTCGGCCTGTTTTTGTATGTGTTTCCTTGGATGACAATATCAGGCTGGATATACATGTTGCTACCTATTTCTACTCTCATTTCGTCCCAATCTTCATATGTGTTGGCAAACGATTCTTGAATTTCTTTTGTGGCAGCTGTTCCGTCCACGTATTGTGCAGTAACATTCGTCGCAAGACCTACAGCAAGCAGGCATAATGAAATATATTTTCTCATCTCTCTTCTTTTTTATGTTAGTTTTTCAGATTCATTCTCCAAATGTTGGCCATTCCCTTGGCATTTCCACGTTGTGATATAAAGTAAAGGTGTTTTCCGTCAGGACTCCATGCTGGACTCAAATCGTTTGCCACGTGGTTGGTCAGTTGTATCATGGTCTCGCCGTTTGTGCGGCATACGAAAATGTCGGTATTGGGAATCTTTTTGTTGCCGTCTTGTTTGATGTTTTCCCCGACGAATGCCATCCACTTTCCGTCAGGCGATACCACAGGAGTACTGAAGTTCCGTTTGGGGTCGGTCACCAGGCAGATGTCTTCTCCTGTTTCCATGTTCACTTTCCAGATTTCATTTTTCCCCTTTTTGTTCAACCTGCAGCATACATACGTGTTTTCACCCGGAATGGGACAGGGATTTGTGCCGATGGAATGAACCGTCATATTATGGTTTTCTGTGTTGTAGCGATAGATACTGAACGTGTTCTTTTGTTGGCGGGTAAAAAGGATTTCCTTCCCATTAGTACAATATATAGGTGAATAATCCACTTGTTTTACTGTCAGAATTTCGCAGGCATACCCTTCATGGGCATCTGTGCGGCATACTTGGCAGTCTGCACCTTTCACATCAGTAAAGAGCAGGCTCTTACCATCGGGTGAATAGGTAAAGTCCAATACCAGTGCACGGTTACTGCGTTGTAGCGCTGGGCTTTTTATTCCGTTCTCTATCTCCTTGACGAAAATGTTCATTGTGCCATCTTTGTCTGAAAGGAAGGCCAGTCTTTTGCCGTCGGGCGATACATTCATCACGCGGTTTGTCAGCCAATTCACTTTCTTTGACGAACGTTTGAAATCAGGCATGTACACAACATCTTCGTTGGCTGTCATTTGCTCGATTCCCAGATCTCTTTCATCCTCAGTGACTGTTGGTGAATAGTCTATCCGTTGTGCCTCCATGCTTCCTGTTATTATCAATAGGAATAGCATACTTGATATTACTTTTTTCTTCATTGCTTTCTGTTCTTGAAAATTTGTAAAATCTATATTCATTGTTTTGTGGGAACAAATGTAGGGATTATTGTTTATTGATGCAAACTTTTTTTGAGTTTTTTTCTTCTTGTTACAGCCTGTTCTTTATAACAGTTTACAGGTGTGGTTTTGTATGCTTCTGAAAATGAAAGAGGTTCATTGCTTTTGCGGAACGATAAGGGTTGAAATATTATGTAGGTATTTCGCCCTTCATTCTTCACTCTTTACTTCCCCTCAGGTCGTGTGATGACGAACTTCTTTCCCAATCGCAGGCTGTCCTGACTTATTTTCTCGAACGAGTATCTTTTGCATTCAAAGAAATCGAGCATTTGGTTTATTATTGCGATTCTTTGGTATTCGCATAGTC